>CAIWHQ010000058.1 GCA_903912465.1 uncultured Alphaproteobacteria bacterium
CCGGGTGGTTCGCCGCTTTCTTGACGCGGACTGGCGCGTGATCAGCTTCGCCCTGCCCGGCGAGGCCCCGGACCCTTCCTGGCGCGGCGACGTCGAGATGGCCGGCGGAGATCTGACCCAGCCTGGAAGCCTGGCGTCGGCTGTCGGTGACTTTGACCTGGTGATCCATCTCGCAGCGGTGGTGGGGCAAGCCGGCGACTACGATCGCCAGTGGTCCGTCATCGCCGACGGCACCCGCGAAGTATGCGTCTTGGCGGCCGATCGAGGCGCCCGCGCCGTCGTCATTTCTTCCATAGCGGTGTACGGCGACAAGATCAGGCGCCAGCTATGCCACGAGGCGGACGGGTTCGGAGTCTGGCAGGGCGCCTACGGGCGAGCAAAACAGGGCCAAGAAGCCGCTGCCCTGGAAACCGCCGCCCGGCTCGGTGTGCCGACGACGATCGTACGCCCCGCCAATGTGTATGGGCTCGGACGCGGCAGCGCCTGGGGCGATCGGTTCATTGACGCGATCAAGGCCTCAGGAGGCCTCGTGGTGGGAGCCGCCGACCAGAACAACGCCGGCCTGGTTCACGTCGAGAACCTCGCCGACGCCCTCTATCTCGCGGGGACCCACCCGGACGCCCCTGGCGGCGTATTCAATGTCTGTGACGGTGAACCCGTGACCTGGCGTCAGTTCACCGACGACATGGCGGCCCTGGCGGGAAAGCCGCCGCCGCCGGTCTATCCGCTCGCGGACCTTCTTCAGCTTACGGAGGCGAACGAAGATCCGGCCAACCTGATAGGGCCGCGGCAGGAGGGGCTACCCTTTCTTGAGGGCCTGAATCTCATTGGCTTCGACAACCGGATCAGCGCCGATCATATCCGGAACCGGCTTGGATGGCGTCCTGCGCTGTCCTATCCCGAGGCGATTGGGGCGATGAAGAGTCAGTTGGAGATGTCACTTTAGTTGGCGCCCCGATCTGATAACGCGCCGCTCGCCGGCCTGAAGGTCCTTGAAGTCAGCAGGACGCCCGCTGCCGGCTTTTGCGGCCGACAGTTCGGGCTCTGGGGCGCCGCGGTCTCGATGCTCGAACCCAGGGGTGGGGGGGAGCTCAGGACGACAGACATCCGCCGGGCAGCCAACGGGACCCTTTTCTCCCCGACCTTTCGCTTCCTGGCGGCCAACAAGGGCTCCATCGAGGCCTTTGGACCTGAGGAAGTTCAGGCGCTGGTCCAACAGTTCGACGTCGTGATCAGTGACGCTCATCCTCGAGACGAGGTCACGGTCTTTGGCGCGACACTTGATGTCCTCCGCCTCCGCCATCCCGGCCTCGTCATTGTCAGCATTTCGCCCTTTGGACGAACAGGCCGGCGGGCTGAAGACGATGCGGGGGCTTTGCGGCTTCAGGCGCTTTCCGGCTACCTGAGCCTCAACGGGAAATCGGGTCAGGCTCCTGTTCCCGCACCTGGCCATCTCATCGATCATGCAATCGGAGCCAATGCGTTCGTCGGCGCCCTGGCGGCCCTCATTCGGCTGAGGCGAACGGGCCTTGGAGATCTGGTCGAGATTTCCGGCCTCGAGACGGTCGCGGGCCTGCTCCCGTTTCTCAAGGAGCAATTCGCCGAAACACCGACGGTCCGGGAGGGCGGCACACCGGAGGGCGTAAGGCTGCTGCCCTGTGCAGACGGCTGGGTTTCAGTCCTGCTGACCGTCCCGGCCTATGCGCAAATCTATTGCGAGGCGTTCGGCATTGAACCCTCTGACCTCCCGGGAGGCCTGTTCGAAGGCGATCGGCTGGCCGTGATCGCGCGCGGCGAGGCCCTCTTCGGGCGCTACACGTCTCGTCTGACGATGAGGGAGGTGTTCGACGCCCTGCAAGGTCGGGGCGTGGTCTGCGGACCCGTGCAATCCCTTCAGGACGTGCTGGCGGACCCCCAGTTGGCGGCCCTGAATTTCTTCGAGCGACTGGCCGACCCTGACTTCGGGGATCTGCCGATCGCCGGGCGACCCGCTCGACTGAATCGAAGCCCGCCAGGGCCACTCAAGGCCAGACGGGAGACCGAAG
>CAIWHQ010000059.1 GCA_903912465.1 uncultured Alphaproteobacteria bacterium
CCTGGCCGGCGGCCTCAAGGCGCGCCATGAACTCGGGATTGAGCAAATCGTTCATTCAAACTCCTCCCGGGACAGACGCATTCTCCGGCGTCCTGTCCATGCCTGATACCTAAACTCCACGGCGCACTTGGGCACCCGGGGCCGCAATAGACCCCGGGCCGGGTTACCCCGACCGACCGCCTCCACAATAGACGCCAGCCTACGCCTCCGACAACCGGATCGGCCGTGTCCGGGTCACGCCTCAGGCGGACCGGGCAGCCGCGCGCGACCAAGCCATGGCGCCGGCGGCCGAGGCCGTCGCCGAGGCGAAGGTTCCCCAAGCGATGTCGATCAGGGTGACGTGGACCGGCCAGACCGCCAGGGTGGCCTGGTTGGTCAGGTCGTAGGTGGCGTAGGCGAAGGCGCCCAGGCTCGCGCCCCTGATGGCGGCAGCCTTCGGCCCGCCCCCCGCCAGGACAGCGGGCCGGACGGCCAGCAGGACCAGGCCTGTCACGTACATCAGGTAGAAGGCCCCAGCGGCGTCGAGCCTGAGACCGGGGGCGAGCAGGGGCCCCAGGGCGGGCTTGTAGAGCCGCTCGAACATCTGGCTCAGCCAGATCCCGTCCAGGACCCCGAACGCCCCGCCGACGCCGAGCCAGGCCAGAAACCATCGCATGTCGAAACCTCCGGAAGTTGAGGCAGACACGCTGCACCAGACCGGACCTCGCGGCGAGTCCTCTCTTGGCGGGCGGCCCCTTGCATCCCTCCGGGCTCTGGGGTCAATGGAGCCTCCGAATCCTCCCCTCCGGACCCCAGGAGTTCCCCTTGCCCGACGTCGCGCCTGACGCCCCGCCCGCCCGCCGGATCGTCGTGATCGGTGCCGGCGCCGCGGGACTGTCCGCCGCCTGGCGGCTGGGCGAAGTCGCCGAGGTCACGGTCCTGGAGGCGGAGGGTCGGCTCGGCGGCCACGCCAACACGCTCGATGCGCCGGGACCAGGCGGCGATACGCCCGTCGATACTGGCTTCATCGTCTACAACGAGGACAACTACCCAAACTTCGTCGCCCTGCTTGCGCATCTCGGTGTGGCCAGCCAGCCGGCGGACATGGGCCTGTCGGTGTCCCTGGACGACGGCGATCTCGAATACTCCTCCAACGCCCTCCTGGCACAGAAGCGGAACCTCGTACGGCCGCGTTTCTGGCGCATGATCTCTGACATCCTGCGCTTCTACCGGCAGGCACCGGACGACCTGCGACGACTGGAGGGGTCCGGGACGAGCCTCGACGCCTACCTGGAGACCGGTCGGTATGGACCGGCCTTCCGGAACGATCACCTCCTGCCCATGGCGGCGGCCATCTGGTCGACCCCCCTGGAGCGGATCGGCGACTATCCCGCCGCCTCCCTGATCCGCTTCTTCCTCAACCACGGCATGATGACCGTCTCCGGGCGCGGACTCTGGCGGACCGTGACGCACGGCAGCCGGTCCTATGTCCGCAGGCTGGCCGAGGTGGTGCGGGCCGACCTTCGGACCGGCGTCCGGGTGGCGGGTTTGTCCCGTACTGAGGGGGGCGTGCGCGTGCGCCTGGCCGACGGGTCAACCCTCGACTTCGACGAGGCGGTCCTGGCCGTGCATGGCGATACGGCCCTGGCCCTGCTCGAGGACCCGACCCCGGAGGAGACCGCCCTGCTTGGCGCGTTCCGGTACGCGAAGAACCGGGTCATGCTGCACCGCGACCCGGCCCTGATGCCGCGCCGGCGGGCCGCCTGGACGGCCTGGAACCATATCGGCCGCAGTGACAGTCCCGGCGAGGGTCCGGTGACCTACTGGATGACCTACCTGCAAAGCCTGAAGGACGCCGGCGATCTCTTTGTCACCCTCAATCCTCCCGAGGACTTCCGCCCCGACAGCCTGATCGCCGAAATTCCCTACGACCACCCCCTTTACGACGCCCCCGCCATGGAGGCGCAGACCCGGCTCTGGTCCCTGCAGGGTGTGCGCCGGACCTGGTTCTGCGGGTCCTATTTCGGACATGGCTTCCACGAAGACGCCCTCCAGTCGGGCCTGGCGGCCGCCGAGGCCATGGGCGCCCCGCGCCGGCCCTGGACCGTGGCCAACGAGTCCGGGCGAATCCATCTGCCCGTCGGCCCGGGGGCGGGCTGAGCGCCGTGGTCGCCTCGGGACTCTACGCCGGGGTCGTCTCCCACGTCCGCCTGCGGCCGCGGCCGCACCGCCTGCGCTACCGCATCTTCATGCTGCTCCTGGACCTGGACGAGCTCGATGGGCTCGACGCCCGGCTCAGGCGCTTTGCGGTGGGGCGCTTCGCCCTGACCGGTTTCTCGCCCCGGGATCACCTCGACCACACCGGCCAGGACCTGCGCGGCCAGGTGGAGGCGATCCTGGCGGAGGCAGGCCTCGAGGGTGGCGGGCCGATCCGGCTGCTCGCCATGCCCCGGATCCTGGGCGGGGTCTTCAATCCGCTCACTGTCTGGTTCCTGCACCGGGCGGACGGCGCGCTCTCGGCGGTGCTCTACGAGGTCCGCAATACCTTCGGCGAGAGCCACAGCTACCTGATCCCCGCCGCGCCGGGGACCGACGAGGTCCTCTCCCAGTCCATCGACAAGGGCTTCTATGTCTCGCCCTTCATGGACATGGACCTCACCTACGCCTTCCGGATCCAGCCCCCTGGCGAGCGCGTGGCGGTCTCGATCAACGTCTCCGACGGTGAAGGGCCCATCCTGACGGCCGCCTTCGCTGGCGAGCGGAGCGAGATGACCGACGCCAACCTTCTGGCCGCCTGGCTGAAGCATCCCATGACCAGCCTGGGTGTCCTGGCGGCCATCCACTGGGAGGCCCTCTGGATGTGGCTCAAGGGCGAGCCGATCCGCCAGCGCCCGCCGCCGCCGCCGGTCCCGGTCACCCTGGCGCCCGCCGCCCTTCAGGAAAACTGACGGGCTGTCCCCTCGGAAGTCGCTTTCCACCCCGGACCCCGCATGCTTTGAGTCCGGAGGGGAGAAGGAGTTCCGCAAATGGCTTCGCGCAAGGGCGTCTGTCTGGTGATCGGCGCAGGCGACGGACTGGGGTCCGCCGTCGCCCGGGCCTTTGCGGCCGAGGGTCTCACGGTCTGCCTGACGCGCAGGCCCAGGAACCTTGACCGGCTCGAAGTACTTGCGGAGGAGATCCGGGCCACTGGTGCCGCCGCCCACGCCTTCGGCTGCGACGCCCGGGAGGAGGCCGAGGTGATCGCCCTCTTCGACCGGATCGAGGCGGATATCGGGCCCCTCGAGGTCGTGGTCTTCAACGTCGGCGCCAACGTGCGCTTCCCCGTCGTCGAGACCACGGCCCGGGTCTTCACCAAGGTCTGGGAGATGGCCTGCTTCGCCGGCTTCCTGGCGGGGCGCGAGGCGGCCCGGATCATGGGCCCCCGGGGCCGGGGCACACTGATCTTCACCGGAGCCACCGCCTCCCTGCGCGGGCGCGAGGGTTTCTCCGCCTTCGCCGCCGCCAAGGCCGGCCTGAGGGCCCTGGCCCAGAGCCTGGCGCGGGAATTGGGACCGGAGGGCGTGCACGTTGCCCACGTCGTGATCGACGGTGCCGTGGACGGGACCTTCATCCGCTCCATCCGCGGGGAGGTCGATGACCTGCTGGCCCGCGATACCATCCTGAAGCCCGCCGACGTGGCGGCCACCTACGTGCACCTGCACCGCCAGCCGCGCTCGGCCTGGACCCATGAACTGGACCTCCGGCCCTGGTCGGAAACCTGGTAGGCAGGAAGGGAGACCGCCTCATGACCCGCACCGTCGACTTCATCTTCGACTTCGGAAGCCCCAACGGATACCTCTGCTGGAAGGTGCTGCCGGGGATCGCCGCCCGGACCGGTGCCCGGGTGAACCTGATCCCCTGCCTGCTCGGGGGGATCTTCAAGGCCACGGGCAACCAGTCCCCGGCCCAGGCCTTCGGTCACATCAAGGGCAAGCTGGCCTACGAGACCCTGGAGACCCAGAGGTTCGTGGCCCGGCATGGACTTTCGGCCTACCGGTTCAACCCGCACTTCCCGGTCAACACCCTGCTCATCATGCGCGGCCTGGTCGCTGCCCGGCGCGCCGGGGTGGAGGACGCCTATCGCGAGACGGTCCTGTCGGCCATGTGGGAGCAGGGGCTGAAGATGGACGAGCCCGAGATCGTCGCCGGGGTGCTGACGGCGGCCGGTCTGGACGCCCGGGCCCTGCTGGAGGCGACCCAGGATCCTGAGGTCAAGGCCGAGCTGGTCGCCAACACGGAAGCGGCGGTGGCCCGGGGCGTCTTCGGAGTTCCGACCTTCTTCGTCGGCAACGAGATATTCTTTGGCAAGGATCGCCTGGTTCAGGTCGAGGAGGAGCTGGCGCGGTCCCCGGCCTGATTGCCTTGCAAGGCCGGGCGAAATCCGGAGACTGGCGGGTATGACCCTGCGCCTGCGCCCCCACCTGATCCTGTCCGCCCGCCTCCTTTCCGCACTGTTCTGCCTCTGCCTGGCCGCGCCCGCGGTGGCGCGGGACCGGACGGATCCCGCCCGGCTCTCTGACATCACCCGGGAGCTGGCCTCGGCCCCCTATGCCGGCCGCGCGCCGGGTGGGCCAGGCGAGGCGAAGACCCTCGCCTACCTGGAGGCCGCCTTTCGGACGCTGGGTCTGGAGCCAGCCGGCCCAGGGGGACGCTTCGTCCAGCCCGTTCCCATGATCCGGACCCAGCTGGCGGCGGACGGCCGCTTCGCGGTCTCCGGACCCAAGGGCGAGACGGTCCTGGCTTCCGGGCGCGACATCTCAGTCATCAGCCTCCTGCCGGTCGACCGGGTAACCGTGCAGGACGCGCCGATGGTCTTCGTCGGCTATGGCGTCACGGCGCCGGAGCGCCGCTGGGATGACTTCAAGGGCGTCGACCTGCGCGGAAAGGTTGCCGTCTTCCTGATCAATGATCCCGACTTCGAGGCAACGGCGGCGGATGCGGTGGCCGGCCAGTTCGGAGGCCGTTCCGCGACCTACTACGCGCGCTGGACCTACAAGTTCGAGGAAGCTGTCCGGAGAGGCGCGATCGCCGCCCTGGTCGTCCACCAGACCGAAGGTGCGGGTTATGGCTGGTCGACGGTGATCGCCTCCGCCGGAGAGGGCTATGACGTGGCCCGTCCGCGTCCCGAGGCCGAGCGCCTGCCCCTGCAGGGATGGTTGTCCGCAGAGGCTTCCGCCCGCCTCTTCTCGGCCGCAGGCCTGGACCTTGGGGCTCTGCGGCGGCAGGCCCGGTCGGCGGACTTCCGCCCCGTCGAGCTGAAGGGAATGCGTTTCCGCGCCGACGTTGGCGTCGCCCATAGCCGGTTCGACAGCCACAATGTGATCGCCCGCCTGCCGGGCCGCAGCCGTCCTGACGAGACGGTGATGGTCGCCGCCCACTGGGACGGCTACGGCGAAGGTCCGCCGGACGCACAGGGCCGGCGCATCCGGCCCGGTGCCATTGACGACGCCCTGGGGGTGGCGGGGGTCCTGGAGGTGGCGCGGCTGCTGACCCAGGACCGACGGCCCGAACGCTCGGTGCTGTTCGCCCTGTGGACCGCGGAGGAGCGCGGCCTGCTGGGATCCGAGTACTTCGGCGCCAATCCTACGGTCCCGCTCGAGCGGATGGCGGCCAACCTGACCCTCGACATCCTTCAGACCGCCGGACCCGCCCGCGACGTGGTGCTGGTGGGCGCGGGCCAGTCCGGGCTCGATGACCTTCTGGCCGAGGCGGCCCGTCGCCAGAAGCGGACGGTGACGCCTGACGCCCGCCCCGAACGCGCCCTGTTCTTCCGGGCCGACCACTTCAGCCTCGCCCGGCGGGGTGTGCCCGCCCTGCTGCTGATGGGCCTCGGCGGCGGCGCAGACCTCGTCCAGGGCGGCCGGGCCGCGGGCGACGCCTGGGTCACTGCGTATACGGACGAGTGCTACCACAAGGCCTGCGACGCCTGGAGCGCCGACTGGGACCTGCGCGGCGCTGCGGCCGATGTCGACCTGGTCGTCGACATGGCAGGCCGGCTCGCAAACAGCCGTCTATGGCCCGACTGGCGGCCGGACTCCGAGTTCCGGAATCTTCGCGAAAAGAGCGCCTCAGCCCGGCTTCGTTGAGCCCACTTGCAGGGTCTGCATTGCGAAACCGAGCCGGTCGGGCCATCTTGCAGCACTGGCCGCCTCAGAGCGGTGAGAGGATCGGAGCCTAAAACGTGATCAAGACCCGAAAGACACTCGTCCGCGCCCTGCTTGTTCTCGCCGCCCCCCTGTTCCTGGCGGCCTGCGGCGTGAACGCCATTCCCACGAAGGAAGAGGCGGCAAAGGCCCAGTGGGCCGAAGTGCAGAACCAGTACCAGCGCCGTTCAGACCTGATTCCCAATCTCGTCGAGACCGTGAAGGGCTACGCCTCCCAGGAGCGCAATGTCCTGACCGAGGTGACCCAGGCCCGGGCTTCCGCCACCCAGGTTAAGGTGGATGCCGATACCCTGACCGACCCGGCGAAGTTCCAGGAGTATTCGGCCGCCCAGGACAAGCTCTCGGGCGTCCTCGGCCGACTGATGATGATCCAGGAGCGCTATCCGGACCTGAAGTCCAACCAGAACTTCCTGGCCCTCCAGTCCCAGCTTGAGGGGACGGAGAACCGCATCGCCATCGCCCGGCGCGACTACAACGAATCCGTCCGGAACTATAACCTCGAGTTCAAGACCTTCCCGAACTCGTTCTGGACGGTCGTGCACCGCGGCTCCAAGCCGATGCAGATGTTTGCCGCGAACGAAGCTGCCCAGGCGGCTCCGGCGGTGAGCTTCAGCCCGACGGGGCCTGCCCCGGTGGCACCTGCCCCGATGGCGCCTGCAGCCGCGCCTGCAACTGCCCAATGACGCGGAACTGGAGCGCAGGACCCATCGTCCTTGCGGTCCTGGCCTTCGTGGCCTTCGCCGGCGCCGCCCTGGCGGCGCCGGCCTTCCCGCCCCTGACCGGACGGGTGGTGGACGCCGCGAACCTGCTGTCGCCCGAGGCGGAACAGAGGCTCACCTCACGCCTCAAGGACCTCGAAGATAAGACTGGCCGGCAGATGGTGGTGGCCACCATCCCGGACCTCCAAGGCTATCCCATCGAGGACTACGGATACCAGCTGGGCAGGACCTGGGGCATCGGTGACGCCAAGCGCGACGACGGGGTGCTGCTCATCGTGGCCCCCAACGAGCGCCGGGTGCGAATCGAGGTCGGCTACGGCCTCGAACCCATCCTCACCGACAGTCTCAGCTCGGTGATCATCCAGTCCCAGATTGCCCCCGCCTTTCGCCGGGGTGATATGGAATTGGGAATACTGGCCGGTGCCGACACGGTGGCCGCCCAGCTCGCCCTTCCCGAGGGGGAGGCGCGCGCCAATGTCCTCAAGGCCGGTGAAGCCACCCACAAAGGTGGCGGCTCGCCCCTGGTGACCCTGATCGTCCTGATCCTGATCTTCTGGGTCCTCACTTCGGTCATGCGAGGCGGTCGGCGTTCGTTACGGCGCTCTGGCTTCGGTGGTCCCGTGATCCTGCCGCCTATGGGCGGATGGGGCGGCGGTGGCGGTTTCGGTGGCGGTGGATTTGGCGGTGGCGGCGGCGGTTTCGGCGGCGGCGGATCTTCAGGGAGCTGGTGATGGTGCTGACCGAGGACGAACGCAGACAGGTCGCCGAGGCGGTCGCCAGGGCTGAACTCCATACCCGCGGCGAGATCTTCTGCATCGTCGCGCCCGATTGCGGGGATTATCGCGAGACGCCCCTGGCCGCTGCGGCCTTTGCGGCCCTCGCTGCACCGGCCCTCCTGCTGGCGGGAGGCGTTCAGGTGACGGTCCCCGGGCTTATCCAGGGCGGCTGGACCGCGGCGGCCGTCGGTGCCGCGGCCGGTGTCGCCGCCCGCGAGGCGGTGCTGGGGGTCATCCTTCTCCAGGTCTTCCTGTTCATTCTGGTCCTGATGTTGGCCTGGCTGCCGGCGGTGAGGCGTTTCCTGACCCCCCGTAGCCTGATGCGAGACCGAGTCCGGCAACGGGCCTATGAACAGTTCCTGTCCAAGAACCTGCAGGCGACCCGCGAACGCACTGGCATACTGATTTTCGTCTCAGAATGGGAACGGATGGCCGAGCTCATCGCCGACGAGGGTATCGCCGCCCGCGTCGATGCCGGGGTCTGGAACGAGGCCATGGCGAGGCTGGTCAAAGGACTCCGCACCGGTGACGCCGCCGGAGGCTTTGTGGCCGCGGTGGA
>CAIWHQ010000060.1 GCA_903912465.1 uncultured Alphaproteobacteria bacterium
AGAGCATGAAGGTCGGGGTCGCCACCGCCAGCGCCAGGAAGAGCCACTGGCCCGATGTCCGGCCCGGTGCCCAGAAGGCTTGGGCTGCCTCGTCCGGCTTGGTCACCTCGGTGTAGGACATGGCCAGGGCCTTGTAGACCCGCACCAACTCGTAGCCGCCAGAACCCGAGGCTGGCGGTTCCGGCTTGGTGGGCAGGAGGGCCGATTCCTTCCGGGGTGTCTGGGCCGTTGCCGGGATGACCTTCATCCATCCCACCGGAACCACGGTCAGGTCGATCACCGCCCGACGCTCTGCGAACTGGTAGAGATACTGGAGTTCCGCGCGTTCCTGACCGGGAGCCCCCTTGCCTCCGACCTGCCGCGAGGCCAGCAGGCGGATGGACCAGGGGGGATCGGCGGGAAGGGTCTTACGGACAGCCTCGATCCTTGCGGCGTGTGTCGGTGAGGCCATGAGCTGGGGCGCGATCCCCCGGTCGATGGCTGGCCAGTCACCGCGTTGGACGGCATCAATGAAGAGCCGGCCCATCCGGTCTGCATCCAGCTCCGCCTTTGGGGCGGCGCAGCTCGCGAGGAGCACCAGGCCCAGGAGGGCCAGGAGCCACCTCATGCCGGCCGGAACCGGAGCGCGACCCCATTGCTGCAGTATCGCAGTCCCGTAGGTCGGGGACCGTCGTCGAACCGGTGTCCATGGTGTCCGAGGCACCGGGCGCAGTGGTATTCGGTGCGGGGCACGCCAATCATCCAGTCGGTCTTCAACCCGAGGGCTCCGGTGATGGCAGTGTGGAAGCTCGGCCAGCCTGTCCCGCTCTCATACTTCCAGGCGGAGCGGAACAGCGGCAGGTCACATCCGAGGCAATGATAGGTTCCGCTGCGCTTCTCCCGAAGGAGGGCGCTGGAACCGGGCCTCTCGGTATCTGCCTGCCGCAGAACGGCGAAGGCGTCAGGCGGAAGCCGGCTGCGCCATTCGGCGGCGGTCAGTTTGCGGAAGGGGGATCCTGCATAGGGATCCTGCGCAGCCGTCGCCCTTGGTGCCAGCGTCAAAGCCGCAACGCCAAGGAGAAGCCCGCGGCGGGTGGAAGGAGCCCTAGAGACCGGCATGTTCTTCTAGCCCCAGCATCAGGTTGAGGTTCTGGACGCAGGCACCAGACGCGCCCTTGCCCAGGTTGTCGAGGATCGCCACCAACCGGGCCTGAGTCCCGTCAGGGGAGCCAAATACGAAGAGGTTCAGGACATTGGTACCGTTGAGCGATTCCGGGTCCAGGTCCCGGACATAACCGCCCGCGCCCGAGCGGGCTATCTGCAGGTGTGCACAGGCCTCAGCAGACGCCACCCGGACGAAGCGCTCGCCGGCATAGGCCGCCTCGAGGATCTTCCGAAGGTCCCCTGGCGACGGCCGCGTCGGCAGGGCCCGCAGGGACAGCGGAACCTCCACCAGCATGCCCTGGGCATAGCGTCCCACGGCCGGGGCGAAGACCGGTGGATGTTCAAGTCCACCATGGATCTGCATTTCGGGGAGATGCTTGTGCGCCAAAGACAGGCCATAGGCCCGAAAGGCGTCAGAGGTTCCGATCGCACCTGGCGCCTCGAACTCCCCGATCAGGCCTTTGCCGCCTCCGGAATATCCCGAGATCGCGTTGACCGTGACAGGAAAGTCCCGGGGTAGGAGGCCGCCATCCACAAGCGGGCGAACCAGCCCGATGAAGCCCGTCGGGTAACACCCAGGGTTGCTGACCCGGGTTGACCCCTGGATGCCTAATCTCTGGTCCGGGGTCATCTCGGCGAAGCCGTAGGTCCAACCCGGGGCAGTCCGGAAGGCGGTCGAGGCGTCGATCACCTTCACCTTCGGGTCAGCGATCATGGACACCGCTTCCCGGGACGCATCGTCTGGAAGGCAGAGTACGACGAGATCCGCGGCGTTCAGCAGCTCGCGCCGGGCCTCAGGGTCCTTGCGGCGTCCGGGATCGATCGACAGGAGGACAAGGTCGGCGCGACGCTCCAACCGCTCGCGGATCTGGAGGCCCGTCGTTCCGGCCTCTCCATCAATGAAAACTCTGGGGGTCATGCGGCCTGTCCTGGGGTCACGACACGAAAAGGGGCGCTCCGGTATACCCGAAGCGCCCCAGCATCCCGATTGGAGCCGTTGTCTAGCGCTTCGAGAACTGGAAGCTGCGGCGGGCCTTGGCCTTGCCGTACTTCTTACGCTCGACCACACGGCTGTCGCGGGTCAGGAAGCCGTGGGGCTTCAGGACCGAACGCAGCTCAGGCTCGAAATAGGTCAGGGCCTTGGAGATGCCGTGACGGATCGCGCCCGCCTGCCCGGACAGGCCCGAGCCGGCCACCGAAACGACCACGTCGAACTGTCCAGAGCGATTGGAGACGTCCATGGGCTGGGCGATCATCATGCGCAGCACCGGGCGGGCGAAATACACCTCCTGGTCGCGGCCGTTGATGGTGATCTGGCCCTTGCCCGGCTTGATCCAGACGCGGGCAACCGCATTCTTGCGCTTGCCGGTCGCGTAGGCCCGACCCTGGGCGTCGACCTTGCGCTCGTACACGACCGCTTGGGGGGCGGCCTGGGTGGAGAGGCCTTGCAGGGCATCGAAGCCCGTAGAAGTGGGAGCGTCGGTCATTGTCTTACTTGCTCCGCACGTTCTTGGCGTTCATGTCGCCGAAGACCAGGATCTCCGGGTTCTGGGCGACGTGGGGATGTTCGGCCCCGGCATAGACCCTAAGGTGAGTGAGCTGGCGGCGGGCCAGCGGGCTCTCCTTGGGAAGCATGCGTTCGACGGCCTTCTGGAGCACGCGCTCGGGGAAGCGCCCGCCGAGGATCTTGTCCGCGGTCCGCTCCTTGATGCCGCCTGGATGGCCGGTGTGCCAGTAATAGGTCTTCTGCTGGAGCTTGCGCCCCGTCAGCCTGACCTTGTCGGCGTTGATCACGACCACGAAGTCACCGCAGTCAACGTGCGGGGTATAGTCAGGGCGATGCTTGCCGCGGAGACGCATGGCGATGAAGGAAGCGAGGCGGCCAACGACGGCGTTCTCGGCATCGATCATGATCCACTTCTTCTCGACGTCGGCGGGCTTCAGCGAAGCCGTCGTCTTCAGCATGGGAACAGGTCCATTGGTTGAGCATGGGCCGGAGCCCGAGGTGAGGCGCGCGGATACGACAGCGCACCTCGACCTGTCAACATGACACCATGGGAAATATCGTAACCCACAGTTTTCGCTGACTTATTTTGTTACGGTAACATAATACCCATTCAGGTGCGCCGGGTAACCCACAGGAACCCAGTCGCAAGTCCGAAGACAAGGGCGGCGGCAGCCTGGTGCGCGAGCCCGAGGTCAATGGGCGTCGCCCACATCAGGGTCCAGATCCCCAGCCCGGCCTGGCAGATGATACCCACACCCAAGGCGAAGCCCATCTGCCTGACGGGGTTTGAAGTTCCCCGCCCCGTCACGGCGGCATAGATCAGCCCCGCTGCGCAGAGGCACAGCAGATAGCCCCCCAAGCGGTGGTGAAACTGCACGGCGGGAATGGAGTGGGCGAAGGTGGCCCAGAGGCCCTGCCCGGCATAGTCCTCGGGGAAAAACCGGCCGCCCATCAGGGGCCAGTCGTTCAGCACGTATCCGGCGTCATTTCCTGCGACCAGGGCCCCGAGCAGGATCTGGAGATAGACCAGGACGGCAAGGACAAGGGCGATCTGGGGCCAGGCGCCACGACCGCGCCGCCGAGCCGGGCCATTCCAGGCCTCAAGCCCTGTCCAGAGCAGGGCCGCAAGCAGGAAGAAGGCCAGGCCAAGGTGAGTCATCAGCCGCTCCGGAGCTACTGAAACCCGTTGGCTCAGTCCGCTGGCCACCATCCACCAGCCAATGACGCCCTGGAGCCCGCCCAGGGCCAGGAGACCCCAGCAGCGTCCCACCAGCCGCTTTGGGATCTGGCGCGTGAACAGGAAGACCAGGAAGGGGAGCCCGAAGGCGACCCCGACCAACCGCCCCAGGAACCGGTGGCCCCACTCCCACCAGTAGATCGTCTTGAAGGCGTCCAGGGACATGCCCCGGTTGACCTGCTGGTACTGGGGGATGGCCTTGTACTTCTGGAACTCGGACGCCCAGTCCGCTTCCGACAGGGGCGGAAGGGCACCCGTCACGGGCTTCCACTCGGTGATGGAGAGCCCCGAATTGGTCAAGCGGGTGGCACCGCCCACCACGACCATGACCAGGACCAGGGCCGCGACCATGAAAAGCCAGATGGCGACCGGGCGGGACCGTTCCGAGTTGGGCATGGGACTCAATCGCTCCTGTCGAAAGCATCTCCGGTCCGCACCCAACCCCGGGTGACGAACACGGTAAGCCGGGATATAGGCGCGCTCATGCCGCCTCGCCTCAGAAGTTTTGTCGGATCCGTCCTGATCCTGATTTTCCTCGCCGGATATGTCTGGGCGGCCACGACTCTCGCCGACCGACTCCCCAACGACATGTGGATCAAGCTGGTCTACTTTGCCGTGGTGGGGGTCGGCTGGGGCCTGCCCATCCTACCCCTGATGACCTGGATGAACCGAGGCCGATAGGCCGATGGTCGGAGCGGCGGGATTCGAACCCACGACCCCTTGACCCCCAGTCAAGTGCGCTACCAGGCTGCGCTACGCTCCGACATCGGCGAGCGGTTCTTCTAGCGGCTTGCGCCCGCCGGGCAAGTGATTTCGACTTCAGCCGGCCAGCAGGGCATCGAGCCTGAGCTTGATGGCGATCAGGTCTTGCCGGGCCGCCGCCAACCGCGTCCGGCCGCCCTCGTCGAGAGCTGGCTGGATAGGCTTGGGGGCGACCTGCTGTGGCTCAACGGCCAAGGCGATGCCAGCTTCGGGGGCAGCGGCGATTGGGCCTGCAAGCGCGTGAAGGGCCTTGACCCCCTCACGGCGGCAGACCTGCTGGACGTCCCGGATGGAGCGGCCATGGTCGTGAAGCAGGGTGCGCAGGCTCTGCAGCAGGGCAACGTCCTGGGGACGATAGAACCTGCGGCCCCCCGCCCGCTTCATCGGTCGGATCACCGAGAACCGGGTTTCCCAGAACCGCAGTACGTGAGGTGCGACCCCGACCTCATCGGCGGCCTCCGAGATCGTCCGGAAGGCTTCCGGGCCCTTTGTCACGGTTTACTTCGACAGTGCGCGGTCGATGCGCGCCTTCATGACCTGGCTGGCGCGAAACCCGATGACGCGGCGGGGTTCGATCGCCGCAGGCTCACCCGTCTTGGGATTGCGACCCATCCGCGCGCGCTTGGCCCGCACCTGGAAGACCCCAAAGCCGGACAGCTTGACCTGCTCGCCCTGTTCAAGGGCCTGGACAGTCAGTTCAAGGGTCCGCTCGACCAGCTCGGCGCAGTCCTGGCGGGTCAGTCCCACCTCTTCGTGGACCGCTTCCGCAAGATCGGCCCGAGTGACTGTGGATCCGTTCATGGTCCTTGTCCGCGCCAAGTGTGAGACCGCGCGTCGCGCGGTGCGTTAACGCCAGAGATAAGCCTTTCAACTCAGGCCCATCAAGCCTGAAGTTAACGATTTTCCCAAGCTAGAGCCGCAGGGTGCACGCGCCCCAGGTCAGGCCGCCACCCATGGCCTCGAGAAGGACCAGCTGTCCGGGCTTGACCCGACCGTCAGCAATTCCCTGGGCCAGGGCCAGGGGAATAGAGGCTGCAGAGGTGTTCGCATGCTCGGCCACCGTCGAGATGACCTTGGCCTCGTCGATGCCGAGCCGGTGGGCGACCCCGTTCAGTATGCGCTGGTTCGCCTGGTGCGGAATGAACCAGTCGACATCGGAGACTGCGATCCCGGCGTCCGCTGCTGCCGCGGTGACGGCTTCGGAGATGTTGATCACGGCGTGCTTGAAGACCTGGTTCCCCTGCATCCGCAGGTGGCCGATCTGGCCGTTGGTCGAGACGCCCCCGTCCACGTAGAGAAGGTCCTGCTTGGTGCCGTCTGCCCGCAGGGCGAAGCCAAGGAGCCCCCGGTCGGAGGCATCGCCCCTGCCCTCACCGGGCTCAACCACCACGGCACCGGCGCCATCTCCGAACAGGACGCAGGTCCCGCGGTCGCTCCAGTCCATCAGCCGGGTCATGGTCTCGGCGCCGATCACCAGGGCGCAGATGGATCGCCCTCTGGCGACAAAACCATCGGCCGTGGACAGGGCGTAGACAAAGCCCGAGCAGACGGCCTGGATGTCAAAGGCAATGCCCACCGGACACCCCAGCTTGCGCTGGACGATAGTGGCCACCGCCGGGAAGGTCAGGTCGGGCGTCGTCGTCGCGACGATGATCAGGTCGACGTCCGCAGGCGACCGGCCCGCTGCTTCCAGGGCCTTACGGGCGGCCTCGACAGCCAGGTCGGACACGGCCTGGTCCGGCGCAGCCCGATGCCTCTGGCGAATACCTGTGCGCTCCTGGATCCATTCGTCGGAGGTATCGACGAAGCGGGCGAGGTCCGCATTGGTGAGGATCTCCTCGGGCAGGTAGCCGCCCACGCCTGTGACCACGCTTCGGATCACGCGGAGTCCCCTTCCGCCGCCGGGAAGTCGGCTCCGAGCCGCATCATGTTGCGTTCGATCTGGCTCATGAGGTCACTGGCCGCCAGGTCCACGGACAGGCCGACCGAGCGGCCAAAGTCCCGTGCGTCTGCGCCGCCGTGGCACTTCACCACCAGCCCGCCGAGGCCCAGAAGGGGCGCCGCCGGAGTCGGCGTAATCCGGTCGCGGAAGCGCCTCAGGGCCGGGCGAGCCAACAGGGCACCGATCTTGGCGGGAAGGCTCGAGGTCAGGGCGGCCTTGAGTTCCTCGGTGATGTAGCGCGCCGCCCCCTCCCCGGTCTTCAGGGCGACATTGCCGGTGAACCCATCGGTCACGACCACGTCGACCAGGTTGGTGGAGAGGTCGTCGCCCTCGACAAAGCCGTGATAGGCGATGTCCAGCTTGCCACTGCGCAGGATGGCGTGTGCCTGCTGGACCTCGTCATGGCCCTTCATGTCCTCGGAGCCGACGTTCAGCAATCCAACCCGGGGCCGCTCCACGCCATAGGCCACCCTGTGATACGCCTCGCCGAGGATAGCGAACTCCACAAGCCGCTCGGCGTCACAGTCGATGTTCGCACCAGCGTCCAGGAGTGTGGTCACGCCCCTGAGCCCCGGCCAGGGCACCACCAGCGGCGGCCGCTCCATGGGCACGCTCATCCGCAGGATCAGGCGGGCGATGGCCATCAGGCTGCCCGTGCTGCCGCAGGAGACGGCGGCGACCGCTTCCCCGGACTTTACCGCCTCGATGGCGTTCCACATCGAGGCACCCTTGCCCCTGCGGACGGCCGTCGCGGGCTTCTCGTCCGAGGCGATGACCTTGTCGGTATGGCGGATCTCGGAGCGCCGGGCGAGTTCGGGGTTGCGGGCAAGCTCGGGCCGAATCCGGGCCTCGTCCCCATGCAGCAGGAACCGCACGGTCGGGGGCACGCTCTTCAGAGCGATGGCCAGGCCAGGAACTGTCGCCGAAACCCCGTGATCGCCGCCCATGGCGTCGATGGAAATGACACTCGATTCGGTCAAAAGACTCAGCCCGCCCCTACCCGCCGGAGCGCGCAGGATACAGGCCCAAGACGGGCATGCAAATCAGCGCCGGTCGCCAGCTTCACGGGCGCCTGTCTTTCAACGCATTGAGGGCCGCGAAGGGCGATGTCGTGTCCGGGCCTGCAGCCCAGTCGAAAACGGCGTCGGACCTGCGGGGGAAGGGATCAATCGCCAGGGCGAGATGCTCCTCGAGAATGGCCTCCAAGTCGACGACATCCCCTTCGAGGACGTCGGGCGGATCGGGGCTCTCCAGCGAGATCTCGACCTCGCCATCACCGGTGTCGGCCGGCAGGTTGGGGCTGCCCGCCGGGACCAGCCTGAGATCGATGTCGCCCGCTATGGGCTGCGAAAAGGCCTCGAGGCTGACGCCGCAAATCTGGATGACCTCGCCCTCAAAGCGTCCCCTGACCTCGCACCCATCCAGCCAGGCACGGGCCTCAAGGCGCGCCTCCAGCTTCGGAAGTCCCTCAAGGCCCAGGCGAAGCGCCAGACCGGCTCTCGCCGCCGCGTCAGGGGCCAGATGAAGGCTGAGGG
>CAIWHQ010000061.1 GCA_903912465.1 uncultured Alphaproteobacteria bacterium
GGACCGGGTCATCGAACCAGTGCCGCGGCAGTCCCAGGTAGACGGCCAGGGCCTGCAGCACCCGCAGGCCGAAGTCCTCCAGGGCGCTGAACAGCCAGGAGATCTCTTCGCGGAAGGCGGGGACCTCGGCCGGCCAGACATTCGGCGGCATGATCGGGGCGTAGGCGTGGCCCACCGGCAGGTCCCGGCCCATGTGCCAGAACTCCTTGAGGTCGAAGTGCTGGGAGTCCTTGGCGGTCTCCACACCAAAGGGGGTGTAGCCCCGCTGGCCACCCGCGCCGGAGATGTAGTGGCGCTTGACGTCCTCGGGCAGGGCGAAGAAGGCCCGCCCGGCGGCCAGGGCCCGGTCGATCCGGGGCAGGTCCAGGTCGTGATGGGCGATCACGCAGAACCCGT
Source organism: uncultured Alphaproteobacteria bacterium (assembly GCA_903912465.1). GTDB lineage: Bacteria > Pseudomonadota > Alphaproteobacteria > Caulobacterales > Caulobacteraceae > Phenylobacterium. Next base: position 397 of record CAIWHQ010000061.1, read on the forward strand.
AGCGGACGAAGCTGTCGCCCAGGCGACGGGAGAAGCCCTCGAAGTCGGCGGCCCAGTCGTGGAAGTCCACCGGCGGCAGGCCGGGAGGGGAGGCGGTCTGGCTCATGTTCGCCTCCTACACCCCGGCGAGGCCCCGCGACAATCCGGAGGCGCAACAGGGCGTCCGGGACGTTTTCAAATGCTGCAATGCAGCGTAGTGTGAGGACATGGCGACCAAGATCCAATCCGATGCGGCCTCCGCCCTCGCTGGCCTGCTGTTTGACGGCATGACGGTGATGGCCGGGGGCTTTGGCCTCTGCGGCATCCCCGAGAACCTCATCCTGGCCATCCGGGAGTCCGGGGTAAAGGACCTGACCGTGGTCTCGAACAACTGCGGCGTTGACGGCTTCGGCCTCGGCCTGCTGCTCGAGAACGGCCAGATCCGCAAGATGATCAGCTCCTACGTCGGCGAGAACGAGCTGTTCGAGAGGCTCTACATCGAGGGCAAGCTGGAGGTGGAGTTCACGCCCCAGGGCACCCTGGCCGAGCGCATCCGGGCCGGCGGCGCCGGCATCCCGGCCTTCTTCACCCGCACGGGGGTGGGCACGGTGGTGGCCGAGGGCAAGGAGACCCGCGAGTTCGAGGGCGAGACCTTCCTCATGGAGCGGGCGCTGAAGGCGGACCTCTCCATCGTCAAGGCCTGGAAGGGCGACGCCGCAGGCAACCTGATCTACCGGAAGACGGCGCGGAACTTCAATCCGATGATGGCGACGGCGGGGCGCGTCTGCGTGGCCGAGGTGGAGGCCCTCGTCGAGACCGGAAGCCTGGACAAGGACATGATCCACACGCCCGGTGTCTATGTGCACCGCATACTCAAGGGGCCTGCCTACGAGAAGCGCATCGAGCGCCTGACCACCCGTCCCCGCAGCGAGAAGGCGAGCGCCTGATGCCCTGGACCCGCGACGACATGACCGCCCGGGCGGCGCGCGAGCTGAAGGACGTCTTCTACGTCAACCTCGGCATCGGCATTCCCACCCTGGTGGCCAACCACATTCCGCCCGGCGTTGAAGTGACCCTGCAGTCCGAGAACGGCATGCTGGGCATGGGCCCCTATCCCTTCGAGGGGGAGGAGGACCCCGACCTGGTCAACGCCGGCAAGATGACAATCAGCGAGCTGGACGCCTCGTCCTATTTCAACAGCGCCGAGTCCTTCGCCATGATCCGGGGCGGGCACATCGACCTTTCGGTCCTGGGCGCCATGCAGGTGGCGGCCAATGGCGACCTGGCCAACTGGATGGTCCCCGGCAAGATGGTCAAGGGCATGGGCGGCGCCATGGACCTGGTGGCCGGCGTCAAGCGGGTCATCGTGGTCATGGAGCACAGCGAGAAATCCGGCCGGTCCAAGCTGGTGCGCGAATGCACCCTGCCCCTCACCGGCAAGGGCGTGGTCGACCTGTTGATCACCGACCTTGGCGTCTTCGACATCGACCGCGGCCGCTCGGCCGTGCGGCTTGTGGAGCTTGCGCCAGGTGTTACGCTCGACCACGTCCGGGCGCACACCGAGGCGGACTTCGTCACCGATCTCGCCTGATCCCCCCGGAGGCTGGAGACGCCCCATGCGATCGATCCTGGTCCTGTTCCTCTTCCTCGCCCTCGGAGGTGCCGCCCCGGCGCCGACCCCTGGCCTGAAGACCTCAGTCTTCGCGGGCGGCTGCTTCTGGTCGGCCGAGCACGACATGGAAGGCGTCCGCGGGGTGGTGGACGTGGTGGTGGGCTATTCCGGCGGTGCCAGCCGCAATCCCAACTATGAGGACCATGAGGGGCACCTCGAGGCGATCCGGGTGACCTGGGACCCGGCCCGGACGACCTACGCCGATCTGGTCGCCGCCTTCTTCCGGAACATCGACCCCACGGATCCCAATGGCCAGATCTGTGACATCGGGCCCAGCTACAGGACGGCGGTCTTCGTCGCGGACGACGCCGAGAAGCGTGTGGCCGAGCAGGTCAAGGCCGACGTGGCCCGCCAGATCCGTCGCCCGGTCGCCACCCGGATCCTGCCACGCTCCACCTTCTGGATGGGCGAGGGCTACCATCAGGATTACGCAGCCAAGAATCCCGGCCACTACAATCGCTATCGGGTCGGATGCGGTCGCGATGCCCGGATCCAGGCTGTGTGGGCGGGGCGGGGCTGAAGGGCGCCCGAAACGCAGGCACGCCGGGCTTCAAGCGTGGCGTTTTTGCAGCAGTCCGCCGTGTGAATCTGACTGTCAAAAAACCGTCACCCCAAATATGACAATCCAGGGTTATAAGGCCCCCCAACCGGTCGGGGCAGGCTGCAGGCCGGATTGATCCGATGGAGGGGTATCCATGATGTCTACGAGAATGCTCGCCAACAGCGCGGCTGTCGCCGCCCTGATGTGCGCCACGGCCGTTCCGGCCTTTGCGCAGGAAACCACCAGCGCCGTCCGTGGACGCATCACTGACGGCTCCGGCGTGGCTGTCGCGGGTGCCACTGTCAGCATCACCCATGTACCCACCGGCACCACGGTGACCACCCTTTCTGGCCCCGACGGGTACTACACCGCCCGCGGCCTCCGCGTCGGCGGTCCGTACACGGTCCAGGCGACCGCCTCAGGCCGGTCTGAATCCTCGAGTGTCCAGTCCGTGGGCGTCGGCGCACCCGTCACCGTCAACATCGCCCTGAACGCCAACGAGGTCGAGGAGGTGGTGGTCACCGCCGCCCTGGCCAAGCGTGCAGAGAACGGCGGGCCGACCTCCAACTTCGGCCTCGGCGACATCCAGGACCTGCCCAGCCTGAAGCGCGACCTCAAGGACGTCGCCCGCCTCAACCCCTTTGTCACTCTTGATCCGTCCAACCTCGACGCCGTGATCGCCGGAGGTGTGTCCAACCGCTTCAACAGCCTCACCGTCGACGGCGTGAAGCAGAACGACGACTTCGGCCTGAACAACAACGGCTACCCCACCCAGCGCAGCCCGATCTCGCCTGACGCTGTCCAGGCCTTGTCGGTCAACCTCGCGCCCTACTCGGTGCTCTACAACGACTTCCAGGGCGCCAACATCAACGTGGTCACGAAGTCGGGGACCAACGACTTCAAGGGCTCGTTCCTCTACGAGTATTCCGACGAGGACTTCATCGGTGACAAGGCCAACGGCCAGACCTTCACCAATATCTTCGAAGAGAAGTCCTGGGCCGCCACCCTCGGCGGGCCGATCATCAAGGACAGGCTCTTCTTCTTCCTGTCCTACGAGCAGTTCGACGCAGAGCGCGGCACGATCGCGGGTCCCGTGGGGTCGGGCAAGCCGGTCATCGCCGGCAACCCCACCGCCGCTATCCCCTTCATCACGCCGGCACAGGTAACCCAGGTCCAGGACATCCTGAAGAGTGTCTATAGTTACGGTGTTGATACTGACAGCTCGATCCTCGACAATCTGGCCCTGCCGGAAGAAGATACCAAGAAGCTTGTCAAGCTCGACTGGAATATCACGGACAACCACCGCGCCGCCTTCACCTGGCAGTCTACTGCAGGCACCCGCCTGATCGAGGGTAATCGCTCATCCTCAACCCAGCTGGCGCTTTATTCCAATTACTACACCAAGGGCGATGACCTGACCGTCTATACGGCCCAGATCAACTCGGAGTGGACCGACAACCTCCGCACCGAGCTGACGGCCACCCAGAAGGAAGTTGCGACTCTGCAGATCCCGGTCGGCGGCGTCTCTGGCAACGCCTCGGGCAATGGCGATGAGGCGGCAGAGTATGGTCAGTTCTCCATCGGCGCTAACCCGGCGGTGCCCGGTACGGGCACCCGGATCCTCGCGGGTCCGGACGTCTCGCGTCACGCCAACGAGCTTGAGAACACCGTCAAGACCTATCGCGCCCGGGTCTTCTATGACCTCGGCGACAACGAGTTCGCCGCTGGCGTCGAGATGGAGAACCTTGAGGTCTACAACCTCTTCGCCCAGCGCACCGAAGGTGAGTTCACCTTCAACAGCGTGGCGGACCTCCAGAGCAAGAACCTGAACCAGCTCGTCTACCAGAACGCCATTGTCGACGCGAACGGCGACGGCGTACGGAACGAGAAGGACCTGGCCGCCCAGTTCGACTACGACACCTGGAACTTCTACGCTCAGGACACCCTGCGGATCACGCCGAACCTCACCGTGACGGCCGGCGTCCGCTACACCCAGCTGAATCAGGATGACCAGCCGCGGGCCAACCCCTACTTCCTTGAGCGCTATGGCTTCTCCAACTCGGAGAACCTGGACGGCAAGTCGGTCGTACTGCCGCGCCTCAGCTTCGACTGGCGGCCGGACTATGAGGCCAACTTCGGGGCCGTGGGCGTCAGCGGCTTGCGGGTGACCGGGGGCTTAGGCCTCTTCTCCGGCGGCGCCGCCACCGTCTGGGTGTCGAATAGCTTCTCGAACACCGGCGTCCTGGGCGCCAGCGTCTCCTGCCTGCGCAACGCCACCAGCTCGGCCTGCGGCCTCGCCGCCGGTACGACGGATAACGCCATCCTGGCCCAGGTCACCAGCTTCGCAGACCTGCCGACGGCGCTGGAGGCCCTGCTCGACCCGACCAAGCCCTCGATCGTGAGTATCCAGCGCTCTGCCGGCGCCAACGGCATCGACCCAGGTTTTCAGCCGATCCAGACTTGGAAGAGCAGTGTGACCTTTGCCGGCGACCTGAACCTGGGCTGGCTGGGCGACAACTACGAGTTCACCGTGGACTACCTGCGGGGCGACGTCGAAAAGGGAATCCTCTGGAAGGACTACCGCGGTGGTCTCTCCCCGGTCGCCTACGCCCCCGACGGTCGGCCGATCTATCGCCGCAACGCCGAGCGCGGCCTGTTCGTCACCGGCGTCGCCTCGTCCGACAGCGGCAGCGACCTGGTCCTGACCAACACGGACCAGGGCTTCCAGCAGGCCTGGGCCTTCAGTCTCTCCAAGTCCTGGGACTCCGGCTTTGACAGTAGCTTCAGCTACACCCTGACCGATGCCAAGGACGTGAACCCGGGCACCAGCTCGGTAGCCTTCTCGAACTGGGCCGGCGTGGCGACGGCGGACGTGAACAACCCGGGCCTTGCCACCTCGAACTACGAGATCAAGCACTCGTATAAGCTGCGCCTGTCCTGGACCCGGGAGCTTTGGGAAGACAACAAGTCCAACGTCTCGCTGTTCATGGAGCACCGTTCGGGCCTGCCCTACAGCTTCGTCTACAACATGTCGGGCTCGGCCTCGATGTCCACCTTCGGCGACGGTGCCTCGAACCGCCAGCTGTTCTACGTCCCGCAGGTGGACAGCTCGGGCAACGTGACCCTGACCAGCGACCCGATCATCGCCTACGCGACGGGCTTCAACATGGCGGCCTTCAACGAATACCTGAAGGGCGTCGGCCTGACCGACCACGCTGGCAAGATCTCGCCCCGGAACGGCTTCCGCTCGGATGACGTGACCCGCTTCGACCTGCGCCTGAGCCAGGAGCTGCCAGCCTTCGTGCCGAACGGCGCCAAGCTCAAGCTGTTCGCCGACTTCATCAACTTCGGCAACATGCTCAACGATGAGTGGGGCGTCCTCGAGCAGGTGGACTTCCCCTATACAGCGCCCATCGTCGGGGTCGCCCTCGCGGGCGGCAAGTATACCTATTCGAACTTCCAGCCAGCGGTGAAGACGCTGTCCAACTCGGACGCGCCGAACCGTTCGCTCTGGCAGGTCAAGTTCGGCCTGAAGTACGCCTTCTAGAATTGGCCCCGGCTGCGCCGGGGGCCTGAAGGAGACGGGGGCGGTCCGGCGACGGGCCGCCCCTTTTTCATGCGCCGGCTTGACGCCGGGGCCCGCCTTGCCCATCTGCCCGCGTCCCTCGAGGGAGAACCGCGCCATGTCCCGTCCCGTCCCCGCTGAGTGGGCCCCGCACCGGGCCATGTGGTTGGGCTTTCCCAGCCATGAAGACCTCTGGGAAGACAATCTCGCCCCCGCCCAGGCCGAGGTCGAGGCCCTGGCCCGGGCGCTGGCCGGCCCGGGCGGCGAGCGGGTGCGCCTGATGACCGGGTCCGACGCCGGCGAGGCCGAGGCCCGCCGGCGGCTGGACGGTATCGCCGGCATTGAGATCGTCCCCGGCCGGTTCGGGGATGTCTGGCTGCGGGATACGGGCCCCATCTTCCTGGGCCCGGACGCCTGCGTCGGGTTCCGGTTCAACGGCTGGGGCGGCAAGTACGACCTGCCGCACGACGATGAGGTGGCCACCCAGGTTGCCGGGGTCGCCGGGGCAACCCTCCTGCAGAGCGAGGCGGTGCTGGAGGGCGGCGCCCTGGACCACGACGGCGAGGGGACGGTGCTGACCACGCGCCAGTGCCTGCTCAACCCCAACCGCAACGCCGGTTGGACCGAGGCGGTGGCCGAGGGGGCCCTTGCCCGGGACCTGGGGGCCCGCAAGGTGCTCTGGCTCGGCGACGGGCTGCTGAACGATCACACGGACGGGCATGTCGATAACCTGGCGCGGTTCGCGGCGCCTGGGGTGGTCGTCTGTCCCATGGCCTTTGGGCGCGGGGATCCCAACGCCGAGGTCTATGACGCCGCAGCCGGGGCCCTGGCCGGGATGACCGACGCCGTCGGGCGTCGCCTTCAGGTGGTCCGGATTCCCTCGCCCGGCTGGATCGAGGCCGGGGGCGTGGGCGGGGTCCCCGCCAGCCACATGAACTTCATCATCGCCAACCGGGCCGTGATCCTGCCAGTGTACGGCGAGGGCCTTGCGGCCAGCCTGGCCGCCCAGGGCCTTGCGGAAGTCTTCCCGGACCGGAAGATCATTCCCCTGCCGTCCAACGCCCTGCTCACCGGCGGCGGATCCTTCCACTGCATCTCCCAGCAGGAGCCGGCCTGATGCCCAGACTGCTCACCGTCGCGACCCTGCAGAGCGCCTACGGCGCTGACCGGAGCGCCAACATCGCCCGTACAGCCGACCTGATCCGGCAGGCCGCCGACCAGGGCGCACAGGTCATCCTGCCCTCTGAGCTCTTCCAGGGCCCCTATTTCTGCGTCGCCCAGGAGGAGCGCTGGTTCGCCGAGGCCCATCCCTGGCGCGAGCATCCCTGCGTCACCGCCCTGGCCCCCCTGGCAGCCGAGCTGGGGGTGGTCCTGCCCATCTCCATCTTCGAGCGCGAGGGCCCGCACTACTTCAACAGCCTCGTGATGGTCGACGCCGACGGGTCCCTGCTGGGCCTCTACCGCAAGAGCCATATCCCCGATGGTCCCGGCTACATGGAGAAGTACTACTTCCGGCCCGGCGACACCGGCTTCCGGGTCTGGGACACCCGCTTCGGCCGCATCGGCGTCGGGATCTGCTGGGACCAGTGGTATCCGGAGTGCGCCCGGGCCATGGCCCTGATGGGGGCCGAGGTCCTGCTCTATCCCACGGCCATCGGCTCGGAGCCCCATGACGACAGCCTCGACACGGCCGCCCCCTGGCGCCGGGCCATGCAGGGCCACGCCGTCTCCAATGTGATCCCCGTGGTGGGCGCCAACCGCACCGGCTTCGAACCCTGGGACGGCTATCCCGGCGGCGGCCAGAGGTTCTACGGCTCCAGCTTCATCGCCGACCACCGCGGGGACCTGGTGGCGGACATGGCGCGGGATGAGGAGGGCGTCGCCCTTGCTACCTTCGACCTGGACTTCCTGGCCGGCCACCGGGCGGCCTGGGGCTTCTTCCGGGACCGGCGGACGGACCTCTACGGGGCCCTCACCGCGCCGCGACCGGCGTGATCGTCACCGACCGCCTGGTCCTGCGCCCCTGGAGGGACGCCGACCGCGCCGCCTTCGCGGAGATCAATGGCGACCCCCGGGTCCATGACTGGCTGGGCGGGCCCATCACGGCCGAGGCGAGTGACGCCCTGATCGACCGGATCAGCGCCGGGATCGATGCGCAGGGCTATGGCCTCTGGGCCGCGGAGCGACGCGCGGACGGGCGGCTGGCGGGGATGGTCGGACTGTCCCGGGTGGCCGCGGGCGACCTGCCTGTCGGCCCCTGCGTGGAGATCGGCTGGCGCCTGCACCCGGACCTCTGGGGCCAGGGCCTTGCCAGCGAGGGGGCCCGGGCGGCCCTGGACTGGGGGTTTGGTGCAGGAGCCCTTACGGAGATCCTCGCCTTCACGGCGGAGACCAACCTGGCCTCCCAGGCGGTCATGCGCCGGATCGGGATGGTCCCCGACCCGGCGCGGGACTTCGACCATCCGCGCCTGGCGCAGGACCATCCCCTGCGCCGGCACGTGGTCTGGACGGCGAGGGTCTAGCGCAGGACCGTCAGGCCGTTGCGGATGACGGTGACGTTGCGGGCCTTCACCCGGGCCTCGAACGAGATGTTTTTCCCGTCCTTCCAGATGTCGACCGTGATCACGTCGCCCGGGAAGACCGGCGAGGAAAACCGGGCCTGGTGCGAGTAGATCTGGTCCGGGTCAAACCCGGTCACCGCCTGGAGCACCGCCCGGCAGGTGATGCCGTAGGTGCACAGGCCGTGCAGGATCGGTCGGTCGAAACCGGCCCTCTTCGCCACGCCGGGGTCGGAATGGAGCGGGTTGCGGTCGCCATTCAGCCGGTAGAGCAGGGCCTGGTCTTCGCGGGTGGAGAAGTCGACCGAGATGTCCGGCGCCCGGCTCGGCACCGCGTGGGGCTCGGGAGCGCCTTCCGAGGGGCCGCCGAAGCCGCCATCGCCGCGGGCGAAGGTCGATCCGGTCAGGGTGGCGACCTTCTCGCCCTTCTCGTCGGTCCAGACCGTCTCGTTGATGATCACCGCCCCCTTGCCCTCGCCCTTGTCGTAGGCGCCGACGGTGCGGCCTTCGGCAGTGAAGGTCCCGCTGGTCGACAGGGGCTTGTGGAGCTCGACCTTCTGCTCGCCGTGGACGACCATCAGGAAGTTGATCTGGCTGGGCCGGTGGCCGGCCGGCATTTCCGGGGCCGGACCCGATGCCCCGCGCAGGGCCGCGGCCAGGACGGTTGCGGCGGTCGGCACGACCTTCAGCCCCTTCTCGTAGACGAAGGCCAGCTCGGTCTCGTCCATGGGGTCCTGACCCAGGCCAATGCCGAGGGCGTAGAGCATTACGTCCTTGTCGCCATAGGAAAACGTCCGCGGGGCGGTGCGCTGCTGAAGAATGTCCGGATAAAAGATGGCCATGAAATCGTTTCCTCTCCACGGGCGGGTGCACCGCCGGTTCTTATGGCCCGATTGAAGCGGCTCGGCCCCGCCGGCGCAAGCTGCAGCAGGCCCGATTTGCGGCCAAACCTGCAA
>CAIWHQ010000062.1 GCA_903912465.1 uncultured Alphaproteobacteria bacterium
GCCGACGCCCAGACGGGCCTTTTCGTCGAGTGCCTTTTCCTGGCGGTCCCCGGCGGGCTCTGGATGGCCCACCTGGCCCTGACCGGGCAGGGGCATGTGGACGACTCACCGGCTGCTGCGGCCTGGCTACTGGCGGCGGGGCCGATCACCGCCATTCCCCTGGTCCTCTTTTCCTGGGCGGCCCGCCGGATGCCCCTGTCGGCCATGGGCTTTCTGCAGTTCATCGGCCCGACCATTGGCTTCAGCATCGGCCTGGCCCAGGGCGAGCCCTTCACCGCCCTGCGCGGGGTGTCCTTCGCCTTTATCTGGGCCGGGGCGGCGACCTACATCTATGGCCTCTGGCGTCGGACCCGGCGCCTCGGCGCCTGACTGGCGCTTGCGTATCCCGCATCCGCGTCTATCGGTGTTCGATAAGGATCGCCGGTCTGCAGGACCGCGGCGAGAAGACGACAGCTCCGGAGGAAATCCATGGCCCGCACAAAGTTTGGCGCCTTCCTGGCCCCCCACCATCCCATCGGCGAGCATCCCATGCTGCAGTTCCGGAATGACATCCGGTTCGCCGTGCGGCTCGAGGAACTGGGTTTCGACGAATTCTGGGTGGGCGAGCATCACTCCACCGGCTGGGAGATGATCGCCTCTCCCGAACTCTTCCTCGCCGCCGTGGGTGAGCACACCCGCCGGATCCGCCTGGGCACGGGGGTGATCTCCCTGCCCTATCACCATCCCTTCAATGTCGCCCAGCGCATGGTCCAGCTGGACTACATGACCGGTGGCCGGGCCATCCTTGGCACCGGGCCTGGCGCCCTGCCCTCCGACGCCCACACCCTGGGTATCGACCCGATGACCCAGCGCGACCGGCAGGACGAGGCCATCGGCGTGATCCGGCGGCTGCTCGCCGGCGAGCGCATTACCCACGAAAGCGAGTGGTTCACCCTGCGCGACGCCCGGCTCCAGCTCCTGCCCCTCCAGGAGGAGATGGAGATGGTGGCCGCCTCCTCCATCAGCCCCTCAGGCATGACCCTGGCGGGCAAGTACGGCATGGGCGTCCTGTCCATCGGCTCCAACTCCGAGGCGGGCCTGGCGGCCCTGCCCACCCAGTGGGGTTTCGCCGAACAGGCCGCCGCCAAGTCGGGCAAGGTGATCGACCGGAAGAACTGGCGGGTGCTCATGTCCTGGCACATCGCAGAGACCCGCGAGGAAGCCCGGGCCCAGGCGGCCAAGGGCCTGATGCACTGGCACAACGAGTACCAGGTCGGCACCCTGATGCGCCCCGGTGCCGTGCCCTTCATCAGCCCCGAGCAGGCCCTCGAGCAGACCGTGGACGTCGAGGGCGCATCCGCCGTCATCGGCACACCGGACGACCTCATCGCGGCCATCCGAAAGCTTCAGGCTAATGCCGGCGGCTTCGGCGTGGTGCTGGGCTTCGTCCATGACTGGGCCAATCGCGAGAACACCCTGCGCAGCTGGGACCTGGTCGGGCGCTACGTGATCCCCGAGATCAACGGCCTGCTGGATGGCTACCGGGACTCCCGGGACTTCGTGATCGAGAACCGCGAGTGGTTCGACCGCGCCGGCCAGGCGGTGATGAGCAAGATCATGTCGCACGAGGGCGCCGCGGCGGCCCTGAAGGCCGGCATGGAGGCGGGCGTGGCCATGCGCTCGCCCAACGCCCCGGATCTGAACGAGGCCGCCAAGGAGCTGAAATAGGGGCGGCTAGAGTCTCTGTACCGTCACCGGTGCGTCCCGGACCTCACC
>CAIWHQ010000063.1 GCA_903912465.1 uncultured Alphaproteobacteria bacterium
AGCGCCCCCCGGCCCAAGCGCTACTTCACGGTCGACGAGATGGAGGCCGCTCGCGCCCGCGCCTTCGCCGACGGCGAACAGAAGGCGCTTGGCGAGATGTCGGCCCTGCAGGCGCGGGCGCTTGCGGAAATCTCCAAGCACGCGGAACACGGGCTGGGCAGCCTGGCGCACGTGGCCCACGCCCACCGGGAAGGCTCTGCCGCCCTCGCACTGGCCTGTGCCCGCGCCATAACGGGCGAGGTCCTCAGCCTCTTCCCACGGGCGGCCCTGGAAAGCGCCCTCGCCAGCCTCGCCGGCGAGATTGAGTCCGAACCACGGCTGATCGTGAACGTGTCCCCTGCACTGGCAGCCGCAGTCGGTGAGACCCTGTCCGACACTGCAGCGGCGATCGGTTTCGCCGGGCAAATCCTCGTCCGCGAGGATGCTGACCGGATCGGAGCCGCCTTTACCCTGGATTTTGGCGACGGTGCCGCCAGCTTCGATCCCGAAGATGCGGCGCTGCGGGTCGAGAAGGCCCTCAAGGCCGCCCTGGCCGCCGAAGGCCTGCACGCTGAACCTCTGCACCCCGGTGGGGAAGGCTGAATCACATGAGCGACAACGATCTCGATCTTGACGAACTGGGCCCTGCCGATGCCCCGCCGCACCTTGGCGACGACACGGGCGAGAAGACCGCTTCGGATCTTGCCCCCATCTTCGATGTTCCTGTGTCCATCTCGGCTGTGCTGGGACGGGCCACCATGAGTGTCTCGCAACTGCTGCAGCTCAACTCCGGCAGCGTGCTGGAGCTGGACCGGCGGGTCGGCGAGGCCATCGACATCTACGTCAACAACCGCCTGGTCGCACGCGGCGAGGTCGTCATCGTCGACGAGCGCCTCGGCGTGACCATGACGGAAATCATCAAGGACGGCGACACCCAGTCCTAGGGACCCGGGGTCGAAGCGGAGACGGATCATGCGGCTTCTGGTCGTTGGACAACTGAACGGACAATTGGCGTCCGCCGTGAAGATGGCGATGGCGCAGGGGGCGAAGGTCAGCCACGTGGAGACCATAGCGGCGGCTACCCATGCCCTTCGGGCCGGACAGGGCGCGGACCTGCTGCTGGTGGACTACAACCTGGATATCGCCGCCCTCATCGCCGCCAACGAGGCCGAGCGCATCCGTGCACCGGTGGTGGCCTGCGGCGTGGATTCCGACGCCCGCAAGGCGGCCGATGCCATCCGGGCCGGTGCCAAGGAGTTCATTCCCCTTCCGCCGGACGCAGAAATGATCGCCGCGGTGCTGGCCGCGGTGTCCGACGACAATCGCCCGATGATCGCCGAGGATCCGGCCATGCGGGCGGTCATCGCCATGGCCGAGCAGGTGGCACCGTCGGAGGCCTCGATCCTCATCACCGGAGAGAGCGGCTCCGGCAAGGAGATCGTCGCCCGCCATGTCCACCAGAAGTCCCGTCGGAGCAGCAAGCCCTTCATCTCGGTGAACTGCGCCGCCATCCCTGAGAACCTCCTCGAAAGCGAGTTGTTCGGTCACGAGAAGGGCGCCTTCACCGGCGCTCTCGCCCGCCGCATCGGCAAGTTCGAGGAAGCCAATGGCGGGACCCTGCTTCTGGACGAGATCTCGGAGATGGACACCCGGCTGCAGGCCAAGCTCCTGCGGGCCATCCAGGAACGCGAGATCGACAGGGTAGGCGGCTCCCAGCCCGTAAGGGTCGACATCCGTATCCTCGCCACGTCGAACCGGGACCTGGTGCAGGCGGTACGGGAGGGAACCTTCCGCGAGGACCTGCTCTACAGGCTCAACGTCGTCAATCTGAGGCTGCCGCCACTTCGCGAACGGCCCGGCGACATACTGCCGATGGCCGAGTTCTTCATCCGCAAGTACGCCGCAGCGAACGGGCTCCCGCCCCGCATCCTTTCGGCCGAGGCTCGCCGGCGCCTTCTGGGGCATCGCTGGCCCGGCAATGTGCGAGAGCTTGAGAACGCCATGCATCGGGCAGTTCTGCTGGCCAGCGGAGACATCATCGAGGAAGGCGCGGTCCGCCTCCCGGATGGCCAACCTCTTGGCCCCTCCGACGCGGGTGCCCGCGCCGCTCAGGTCGCGGCCACCACGGCTGAGGCGATCTCGCGGAGCTTTGTCGGCCAGACCGTCGCGGCCATGGAGCAGCAGCTGATCATCGATACCCTGGAACACTGCTTTGGTAACCGTACCCATGCAGCGAACATCCTGGGCATCTCGATCCGGACCCTCCGCAACAAACTCAAAGAGTACACCGAGGCCGGCATCAGCGTACCGGCGCCCCAGATGGGCGCGAGCGCGGCCTGAGGACCTGATCCGTGGCTGACACGACATTTAACGGGGCCGAGTCCCGCAAGCTGACCCCCGCCCTGGTTCTCAGTTGGCTGATACGGGGTGAGGTGGCGCTGGCCCTCGGCGTCGTGGCGGTTCTGGTCCTGCTGATCCTGCCCGTCCCGGCCTTCCTTCTGGACGCGCTACTGGCGATCTCGATGGCGTCGTCCATCCTCATCCTGATGACCTCGCTGTTCATCCGGAGGCCTCTCGACTTTACAGCCTTCCCGACGGTCCTGCTGGTCACGACCCTGTTCCGGCTGGCCCTGAACGTGGCCTCGACACGGCTGATTCTCGCCCACGGTCACGAGGGCGTACACGGCGCGGGCAAGGTCATCGAGTCCTTCGGTCGCCTGATGACCGGAGGCAATTTCACGATCGGCCTCATCGTCTTCGCCATCCTGGTGATCGTGAACTTCATCGTCATCACCAAGGGTTCCGGCCGGATCGCCGAGGTCGCAGCCCGATTCACCCTCGATTCCATGCCCGGAAAGCAGATGGCGATCGACGCCGACCTGTCAGCGGGCCTGATCGACCAGGAAGAGTCGCGCCGACGGCGCAAGGAGCTCGAACAGGAATCGACCTTCTTCGGCTCCATGGACGGTGCCTCGAAGTTCGTCCGGGGGGACGCCATCGCCGGGCTGATCATCGTGGCGATCAACATCATCGGCGGCATCCTCATCGGGACTCTGCAGCACGGCGTTCCACTGGCGCAGGCGGCATCCACCTACACCATCATGACGATCGGCGACGGCCTGGTGACCCAGATTCCGGCCCTGATCATCTCGATCGCTGCCGGCTTCCTGGTGTCCAACGCAGGCGTCGATGGCTCTACGGACCAGGCCCTGGTCACCCAGCTGGCCATGAACCCCATCAGCCTGGGCATGGTCTCGGCAACGTCGGGCGTCATCGCCCTCATCCCGGGCATGCCGGTGGTGCCCTTCGCCCTGCTCTCCATCGGCGCCGGCTTTCTCGCCTGGAAGCGATCCTCGAATGCGCGGCTGGCTGAGATCCTGGGGATAGAGGACCCCGGCGGATCCCAGCCGGAGACCGAGGAGCACATCAGCCAGACCCTTGCCATGGACGAGATCAAGATCGAACTTGGCTACGGCTTGCTGCCCCTGATCAACGACCTTGAGGGCCGTCGCCTGACAGACCAGATCAAGGCCCTGCGCAAGACCCTCGCGGCGGAGTTCGGCTTTGTGATGCCGCCGGTCCGGATCCTCGACAACATGCGACTGCCCGCCCAGGGCTACCTCATCCGCATCAAGGAGCTGGAGGCCGGCTCTGGAGAGGTGCGCCTGGGAAGCCTGATGGCCATGGACCCGCGGGGTGGGCAGGTGGATCTGCCGGGCGAGCACATGCGCGAGCCAGCCTTCGGACTGCCGGCGACCTGGATCGAGGACAGCCTCCGGGAGGAGGCGACCTTCCGCGGCTACACGGTGGTCGACCCCTCGACGGTGCTCACCACTCATCTGACCGAGATCCTGAAAGAGAACATGCCGGACCTGCTGTCCTATTCGGAGGTCCAGAAGCTGCTCCGGGACCTGCCGTCCGAACAGAAGAAGCTGGTCGACGACCTCGTACCCTCGGTGGTCTCGGCGACCACGCTCCAGAGGGTCCTGCAGGCTCTCCTGCGCGAACGCGTCTCGATCCGCGACCTTCCTTCCATCCTCGAGGGGCTTGGCGAGGCGGCGCCGCACAGCGCTTCGCTCACCAGCCTCGTCGAGCAGGTCAGGGCCCGGCTGGCCCGACAGCTCTCCTTCGCCCACCGCGGGGACGACGGCGCCCTTCCGATCATCACCCTCTCTCCAGACTGGGAGACCGCCTTTGCCGAGTCCCTGGTCGGGTCCGGCGAGGACCGCCAGCTGTCCATGGCGCCGTCGCGGCTCCAGGAGTTCATTCGTGGGGTTGGCGACGCCTTTGAGCGCGCAGCGCAGGCTGGGGAGTCTCCGGTCCTGCTCACCAGCCCCGGAATCCGCCCCTATGTCCGCTCATTGATCGAGCGCTTCCGAGGCCAGACCCCGGTCATGAGCCAGAACGAAGTCCACCCCCGGGCGCGGCTCAAGACCGTGGGGATGATCTGATGGTCGCGGGAGATCACGCCGGGGGCGAGTTGCGGCGGGCGCCTCGGACTGCTAGCGAGTTGTCCTCCCGGGCCAGCGCCGAACAGGGCATGGAAAGCTGATGTTTGATCTGAAAACCAACAGCCGCCGGGCGCGCTTCACCTCGGACACGTTCTGGGAGCTGATGTCCTTCGATACCCTGCTGACCCGACAGGTCATCCACCTGATCTACTGGTCGGGCCTGGGGATCACCGCCCTTGTCGGCTTTGGCTTCATCGGCACGGCCGTGGGCGTGGCCATCCGCGAGAAGTTCCCCTTCGGGATCCTGCTCGGCATCGGCGTTCTGGTCGGCGGTGCCCTGGTGATCGGGATTCTGGCCCTGCTTTGGAGGGCCTTCTGCGAGCTCTATGTGGCGCTCTTCCGGCTCAGCGACGACATTCACGCCCTGCGCCTTGCCAATGATCAGGACGTCAACGGCGACGGCGCCCGCTGACTTCAGGAGCCCGCTGACGCCCGGCCGGCCCGCAGGATTCCCATTTCGTCGAGTTCCGCGGTATCCCGCCGCGCGGCCTCCTGGACCCGCCTCCGGGCTAATCCATCCGCGACGTTTTCGTATTTCTTCTGGGTCTCGAAGGCTTCCACAAGGGCGTCACGGGCCCCGGCCTCTTCGGCCAGGACCAGCTCGAGGGCTGAGAGCAGTGTCATCCGGCGCGCCTTGCATCCGGCAAGGAAGCCCGGATGGTGGAAGGCAGCGACGGGATCGCTCCGGATGAAATCTGCCTCCGCCTCAATCTGGGCGTCGAGAACCACGAGCCCCATTTCCGCCAACTCCCGGCGGGCCACGACTTCGGCCAGGCGCTTGCGAACAGTCTCCACCTCGTAGCCCGCGATGCGGACAAGGCTCTTCTCCCAGCTCACGCGCCGCCGCCAGCAAGGATCTGTTCAAGCCGGGTGAAAGACTCCGGAAGGCTCGAAACCTCATCCTTGTCCTGTCCGAGGAAGGCCTCGAGGGCCGGATTGAGGGCGATGGCCCTGTCGACCATGGGGTCCGATCCCGCCCGGTAGGCACCGATCCGGATCAGCTCCTCCATATTGGCGTAGGCCGAGAGTACCTGCCGGGCATCCCGCACGATCGCCCGTTCCCGGGTGTCCTGGCAGGCGGGCATGGTCCGGCTGATCGACTTCAGGACATTGATCGCCGGGAAGCGCCCGCGCTCAGCGATGGCCCGCTCCATGACAATGTGGCCGTCGAGGATACCCCGCACGGCATCGGCGATCGGTTCGTTGTGGTCGTCGCCGTCCACGAGGACGGTGAAGAGGCCGGTAATGGGCCCACCGCGCGTGCCGTCAGGGCGCACAGGACCGGGGCCGGCGCGCTCCAGCAGCTTGGGGAGCTCGGTGAAGACGGTCGGCGTATATCCCTTGGTGGTCGGGGGTTCGCCGGCGGCAAGTCCGATCTCCCTCTGGGCCATGGCGAAGCGGGTCACCGAGTCCATCAGGCAGAGAACCTCCAGGTCCTGATCCCGCATGTACTCGGCGATGGCCAGGGTCATGTAGGCCGCCTGCCGGCGCTTGAGCGCCGGCTCGTCAGAGGTGGCGACCACGACGACGGCCCGCTTGAGACCCTCCTCGCCGAGCGTCTCCTCGATGAACTCGCGCACCTCCCGGCCCCGCTCGCCGATCAGGCCGACCACGACGGCGTCGCACTCGGACTGGCGGGCAAGCATGGAGAGAAGCACCGACTTGCCGACCCCGGAGCCGGAGAAGACCCCCAGCCTCTGCCCGCGACAGCAGGTCGTGAAGACATTCATCGCGCGGACGCCGAGGTCCAGCCTGGGCCCCACCCGGTCGCGGGCGTGGGCAGGCGGCGGCGAAGCGCGGAGTGGATAGCCGGCAACACCGCGCGGAAGCGGGCCCTTGCCGTCGATGGGCTCGCCAAAGGCGTTCACTATGCGCCCAAGCCAGCCCTGGGTCGGATGAACGGCAGATCCCTGGGGATCGATGTGAATTGCAGCGCCGGGCGCTATGCCCTCTACCGGGCCAAAGGGCATGAGCAGGGCGCGGGAGTCCCGGAAACCCACCACCTCGGCGGCCAGGGGCGGTGCACCCCTCCGCTCGATCTCTGCCCGGGCGCCGACCGCCAGTCGGGTCATGCCGCCGCGCGCTTCGATGAGCAGGCCCGAGACCGCCGCAACCCGCCCGGTCACCACCAGGGGCTCCAGCTTCTCAACGGCCTCGACGAGGTTGTGCAAGACGCAGTCTCCAGACGCGACTCAGGTCCGCAGCTTGTGTCCTACAGGCTTAATCAGCTGTGAAGACCTGGGATCGGGATCAGGCCCCTTGCAAGGCACCTTAAGCTGACACCGCCCGGCGATCCGCAAGCCAGGAGCGCCCAAGGACGAGGCCGAGGATCAGGCCTGCGAAGAGGGCGCGCCCGAGGGTGCGGCCCGGCCGCAGCCTCACCTCATCCCCGAGGCTGAAGCGCTGGGGTGGAAGAGCCTCCAACGGCGCGGACAGGTCCGCGTCACCGCAATCCTCGAGAAAGATCCCGGCGCCGGCCTCGGCGAGGCCGCTGGGACCGGGATCGGCGTCCAAATCCGGAGACATGCCCTGACCTCCTGCTGGCCGGCGACGTCGCCGGACACCCTCAATATGGGCCTGAAGCGCCCGGGCGCCAGTCCGGGCGAGCCACAGGCATTCGCAGGGGTTGTCCAATCACAAAAGATTCAACACGCCCGAAGCTGCACCTGGAAGCGCGGGCTTGCAGCCGATTCGCGAACCGGGTTAACGCTTTTCACAGCAAGGTTACCAACATTAACCTTTCTTAAATTAACCCTCTGGCAGGGTGAGTTTGCCGGGGCGCGTCGCGAAGCGAATCAGCGCCCGGGCCGGAGGGGCAAGGAGGCAAGTATGCGCGTACTGCTTATCGAGGACGACAGCGCGACAGCGCAGAGCATTGAACTGATGCTCAAGTCTGAGGGGTTCAATGTCTATACGACGGACCTGGGTGAGGAAGGCATCGATCTGGGCAAGATCTATGACTATGACCTGATCCTGCTGGATCTGAACCTGCCCGACATGAGCGGCATGGACGTGCTGCGGAACCTGCGGGTCGGCAAGATCGACACACCGATCATGATCCTCTCCGGTACCTCGGAGATCGATACCAAGGTCAAGACGCTCGGCGGTGGCGCCGACGACTACATGACCAAGCCCTTCCACAAGGACGAACTGGTCGCTCGGATCCACGCGGTGGTCCGCCGGTCCAAGGGCCATGCCCAGTCCGTGATCCGCACTGGCGACATCCTGGTCAACCTCGACGCCAAGACGGTGGAGGTGAACAACAACCGGGTGCACCTGACGGGCAAGGAGTACCAGATGCTGGAGCTCCTCTCCCTTCGGAAGGGCACGACCCTGACCAAGGAAATGTTCCTCAACCACCTTTACGGCGGCATGGACGAGCCCGAGCTGAAGATCATCGACGTTTTCATCTGCAAGCTGCGCAAGAAGCTGGCCGCCGCCGCGGACGGCAAGCATTACATCGAAACGGTCTGGGGACGCGGCTACGTGCTCCGCGACCCGATGGAGGGTCAGGCAGCCGCCTGAACCCTCGATCCCCTCCAGGACATGCAGCGCCCGCCTTACGGCGGGCGTTCTTGTTTCAGAGGCGGTTCAAGATAAGGTTTTGCCCTTCGGGGGGATGGGAGAAGAAACCATGCGGCTTGCCGCACTGTGCGTCACCCTCGCGGCGGCCCTGAGCCTCGCTTTCGTTGCCGTCCGTCCGCCGACGCCCGCGCCCGCCGATGCGCCGGCCAGTGCCTTCTCCGCGCAGCGAGCCTTTTCCGATGTCCTGGCCATGGCGAAGTCGCCGCACCCGGTCGGCTCCACCGCCAATGCCCAGGTCAGGGATTACCTGCTGGCACGGATGACCGCCCTGGGCCTGGCGCCCGAAGTCCAGCCCGCCTTTGCCCTCAGGAAGGTCGCCCGAGCGCAGCAGCCACTCTTCGTGGGTGGTCAGGTCGAGAACATCGTCGGCGTTCTGCCCGGGCGCGATCGCGCCGCCCCCGCGCTCGTGATCATGGCGCATTACGATAGTGTCGCGAACTCACCGGGCGCCGGGGATGACGCCGCCGGGGTCGCCGCCGCTCTTGAACTGGCCAGGATCCTCCGGCTCCAGGGAACTCCAGCGCGGGACGTCATCTTCCTCATCACAGACGGCGAGGAAGCCGGCCTGCTGGGTGCGGACGCTGCCTTCACCCAGACGTCGCTGGCCCGCAGGGCCGGATTCCTGATCAACATGGAGGCCCGGGGCGGCGGCGGGCTCGCCCAGATGTTCCAGACCGGGGCGCGAAACGCCGGCACAGTCGAGGTGCTTCGCCAGAACGCCAGCCAGCCCTCGGCCTCGTCCCTGGCCGTGCTGCTCTACTCGGCCATGCCGAACGATACGGACTTCACGGTCTCACGCGCCGCCGGGGTCGACGGGCTGAACTTCGCCTTCATCGGCAGGCAGTTCGACTACCACGCTGCCTCTGCGACGCCGGCGGCCCTGGAGTTAGGCAGCCTGCAGCACATGGGCGACCAGGTCACGGCGGCGGCCCGCGCCCTGGCCTACGCACCCCGGCTTCCGGAGCGCGGGCCAGACCAGGTCTTCTCCCACGTCTTCGGCGACCTCATCATCGCCTATCCACCAATCGCTGGCTGGCTGGTGCTCGCTGCGTGCGCGGGCCTCCTCGCCCTGGCCGTGCGCAACGCCCGCCGGCTTGGCGTCCTGGATGCCCCGGGGGTTGCCCGAGGCGTGGGAGCGGCCATCTACCTCCTGCTCCTGACCGCCGCCCTGCTTCACCTGGCGCGACTGATCGGCGCCGATGGCCGCGGGTTCCTGGAACAAAGGCCGCTCCTGGCCCGGGTTGCGACCTGGGAGGCGGCCCTGCTGTTCCTGGGCCTGTCCGTTGCGCTGCTCACGCCGAGACTGGCCGGCGCAGGACGGGGCCGTCTTGCCTCCGCGGCCCTCGGCCTTGCGGCGGCGGCGGCGGCGCAGTTCTTTGGCTGGGACCTCGCCGCCCTCGCCCTCGGCGGCGCCGCCGCCGTTTGCGGAGGCCTGACCTTCGGGGCACCCGTCCGCATCGCGCCGGCCTGGGCCGGGGTCCTGGCGACCGCCCTGGCGGTCAGCCTCGGGCTGCAGATCGCCGCGCCGACGGCGGCCTTCCTGGTGGCCTGGCCCCTCCTCGCGGCTTGCCTGTTCGCCGCGCTCACCGCGTTGGGCGGGACAGGCTCCAGCTGGAGGATTCCCCTCCTTGGGGTCCTGATCGGGACACCAACCACCGCCTGGCTCCTGGGCTACGCCCATGGCGTCTTTCTGGGCCTCGATCTTCCAGCCCTGTTGGCCGTATTCGGATGGCTCTGCCTGATCGTGCTCTGGCCGTTGATCCAGGGCGATGCCGAGGACAAGATTGGCAACCGGCGCGTCTGGTTGACGGCGGCGGCAGCCCTCGCCATCGGGCTGGGGCTCTCCGCCCTGGTCCGCCTGGCCCCGCCCTGGACCGCGCGACATCCCCAGGTCACGATCGTCCAGCACCTTCAGGATGCCGGGGGCGGCAAGGCCTACACCCTCTCTACCGAGCCCCACCTTTCCGCCTGGACCCGCGCGGTCCTGGCGCGGGACGGCGCACGCCCGGTCCAGACCCGCGACGAGCGCGTCGCGCGGGCTCCCTTCTGGGCGAGCCCCGCTCCCATCGTCCCCCTCGCCGGGGCGACGGTCGCACTTCAAACAACTCAGAATGGCCGACAGCGTCTGACCGTCGCCGTGCCCGACGGCATCCAGGGACTCAGCCTTGACCTGAAGTCCGACACCCTCGCCGGTAGCGCCACCGTGAACGGCCGGCCCGCAGCCCTGCTGGCGACGCCGGGGGTCTGGAACCGGATCCGGCTGCAGGCGCCCCCTGGAACCCTGGCGGTCGAGTTCACCCCCGCAGGCCCGGGACGGCTCGAGATCCGCACCCTGTCGCGCACGGAAGGCTGGCCTCTGGGCCTGCCGCCCCTGCCCGCCCGCAGCCCGCGGGAGATGGCCTTCGGGGACAGCGACACCGCCTTGGTCCGCGACGCTCGGACCTTCAGCTGGTAAGCTTGGAGACCCCCATGAGCGACTGCGTCATCTACCACAACCCGGCCTGCGGGACCTCGCGCAACACCCTGGCCCTCCTGCGGGAGAAGGGGATCGAGCCTCGGGTCGTGGAATACCTGAAGGTTGGCTGGACCGAAGCCCAGCTGATGACGCTGGCGGGGCGCGCTGGTGTCCCCCTCCGATCCTTCCTCCGCCTGAGAGGAACCCGGGCCGAGGCGCTCGGGCTCACCGGGGAGGGTGTCTCGGAGGCGACCCTGGCGGCGGCCATGGCGAAAGAGCCGATCCTGGTCGAGCGCCCGATTGTGGAAGGCCCACGAGGCGTGGCCCTGTGCCGCCCCGCTGAACGGGTCCTGGACCTAATCTGAGATCAGACACGAAAAAGGGCCCCGCCCTGCGGCGGAGCCCCTGTCCGGATCCGGAAAGGATCAGTCGAAAACGATGACCGAGCGGGCGAGTCCGCCCTTCTTCATGTCGTCGAAGCCCTCGTTGACCTGGTCCAGCCGGATGCGCTGGGAGATCATCTCGTCGAGCTTGAGCTTGCCGGACATGTAGAAGTCCACCAGGCGGGGCATGTCGACCGGGAAGCGGTTGGAGCCCATCAGCGAGCCCTGGATGCGCTTCTCGCCCAGGAAGGCCGCGCCCGGGAGGGTAATGTTCTGGCCGAGCGGGATCATGCCAATGATGTTGGCCGTGCCACCCCGGCGCAGCATGTTGAAGGCCTGCTCGGCGGTCTTGGACAGGCCGATGGCCTCGAAGGCGTGGTGCACGCCGCCGCGGGTCATCTCCAGGACTTCCTTGACCGCGTCGGTCTTGGAAGCGTCGATGAAGTCGGTGGCCCCGAACTCCCGGGCCAGGTTGTCCTTGGAGCCAAACATGTCGATGGCGATGATCCGTCCGGCGCCGGCGATGGCCGCGCCGTTGATCGCCGACAGGCCGACGCCGCCGCAGCCGATGACCGCCACGGTCTCGCCGGGACGCACGCCCGAGGTGTGGATGGCCGCACCTACGCCGGTCATGACGGAGCAGCCGATGAGGGCTGCGCGGTCCAGGGGCATGTCCTTGCGGATCGAGACACAGGCGTGCTCGTGGATCAGCATGTACTCGGCGAAGGAGGACAGGTTGAGGAACTGCGGCAGGGGGGCACCGTTCTGGGTCAGGCGGGGCTCGTCAACGGAGTCGCGCTTGGTCTCGGGGCTGACGCAGAGGGACAGGCGTCCGGTCAGGCAGCTTTCGCAGTGGCCGCAATAGGCCGACAGGCAGGTGATGACGTGGTCGCCCACCTTTACCGTGCGCACCTCGGAGCCGACCGCCTCGACGACGCCGGCACTCTCGTGTCCCAGGACGGCCGGGAGCGGGTGCGGATAGGAGCCTTCCATGAAGTGCAGGTCCGAATGGCACAGGCCGGCGGCCTTGGTGCGGATCAGGACCTCGCGCGGGCCAGGCTTGTTGATCTGGACGTCTTCGATCTGAAGCGGCTTACCCACTTCGCGCAGAACTGCGGCCTTCATGTCAGCTTCTCCCCTCGTCTCGCCCCTGTGGGCGTTGGCAATGCTCCAGCCTTCAGGTCTGGGTCGGCCGGACCTTATCGCCCTTGGGGCGGGGGGCGCCAGCCTCTTTTCAGGTCCCCGCCAATCCCGCCCGCAACTCGCGCTTGAGGACCTTTCCCGTCGGTCCGATAGGCAGGCTGTCGACGATGCGAACCTCGTCGGGAACCCACCACTTCGCGACCCGGGCGGCGACATGATCGCGCAGCGCTGCCGGGTCAGCGTCCTGGCCAGGGCGGAGCACCACGAGCAGGAGGGGCCGCTCGTCCCACTTCGGATGCGGGACGCCGACGGCGGCGGCCATGGCGACGGCAGGATGCGAGGAGACCGCGTCCTCAAGGTCCAGGGTCGAGATCCACTCGCCACCGGACTTGATCACATCCTTGGCCCGGTCGGTCAGTCGCAGGTAGCCCTCGGGGTCGATGGCGGCAATGTCGCCGGTATCGAACCAGCCATCGTCACCAAAGGCGGCCGCACCGTCGTTGCGGAAATAGGCCGAGGCGACCCAGGGGCCGCGCACCTGCAGGGTGCCCGACTGTCGCCCGTCATGGGCCAGGACCGACCCGTCCTCGCCGACGATCCTGAGTTCCACGCCCCAGTTGGCCCGGCCCTGGCGCTGCTTGCGGACGAGGGCTGCCTCGGCGGTCTCGCCGGCATGGACGGCCAGGGGGGTGTTGATAACGCCGAGGGGGCTGGTCTCGGTCATGCCCCAGATCTGCCGGACATCCGCCCCCAGCCGGTCCTGGACCCGGGAGATCAGGGATGCTGTCGGTGCCGAGCCGCCCACCGCTACGGTCCGGACCGAGGTGAGGGCCTGGCCTGTCCCGTCCAGATGGTCGAGCACGCCCACCCAGATGGTCGGCACGCCCAGGAGGAAGGTCGCCTGCTCGGCCACCGCAAGATCGCAGACGGAGGGCCCGTCAAGGTGCCGGCCCGGCAGGATGAGCTTGGCCCCCACCAGGGGCGCCGCATAGGGCGTGCACCAGGCATTGGCGTGGTACATCTGGGCGCAGGGCAGGATGGCGTCTGCGGCGCCGAGGCCGAAGCAGTCCGGCTGGATCACCGCCATGGCGTGCAACACGGTCGAGCGGTGCGAGTAGAGCACGCCCTTTGGATTGCCCGTGGTCCCCGAGGTGTAGCAGAGGGCCGAGGCCTGCCGCTCGTCGAGTTCCGTCCAGTCGAACTCCGGTTCTGCGGTGGCGAGGATGTCTTCGTAGACAAGGGTCCCTGCAGGTGCGCCCTGCGGGAGGTTCCCGCGGTCCGTGAGGGCGACGAAGGTCTTCACCGTCTCGAGCTTGGCGCCGATCTCGGCAACCAGGTCGGTGAAGGTGATATCCCAGAACAACAGGCTGTCGCCGGCGTGGTTGGCGACCCAGGCCACCTGGTCCGGATGCAGCCGGGGATTGATCGTGTGAAGGACGGCACCCAGGCCGCTGACGGCGTAATAGAGCTCGAAATGGCGGTGGGTCGACCAGGCCAGGGTGGCGACACGGTCGCCAGGACCAACTCCCATTCGCCTGAGGGCGTTCGCCATCCGCCTTACCCGCACAAGGGCGTCAGCATAGCCGTACCGGTGGATCGGCCCCTCGACGGTCCGGGTGACGATTTCGCGGCCAGGGTGCCAGGCCGCCGCATACTCCAGGATGGAGGGCAGGGTCAGGGGCCTGTCCATCATCAATCCAAGCATGCGCCTTCCCTCCCGACGGGACGGCGCGCCGCAGGGTCAACCGGCCCGGCGCGTCACCGTCATCATGTAGTTGACCCCGGAGTCCGACGACAGCCGCCAGACCCCCGACAGGGGGTCGAAGCTCACCCCGAACGGGCCCTGCATGTCCAGAGGTTCGGCGGAAAGGAAGCCACGCAACTCGTCCGGAGTCAGGAACTTGCGCCAGTCATGGGTGCCGGCCGGCAGCCAGCGCAGAACATACTCCGCCCCGATCTTGGCCAGGGCCAGGGCCCGGAGGGTGCGGTTCAGGGTGGCCACGATCATCAGGCCGCCGGGGGCCAGCAGGCGCCCGCAGGTGCGCAGGAACTCGCCCGGATCGGCGACATGCTCGATGACCTCCATGTTGAGGATCACGTCGAAAAGTGGCGTCCCCTCAGCCTCAAGGGCCTCGGCGGTCGAGGCGAGGTAGGTGACCGGAACGCCGGTCTGTTCGGCGTGGGTCCGAGCCGTGCCGATATTGCGCTCGGAGGCGTCGACCCCCGTCACCTCGAACCCCAGGCGCGACATGGGTTCGGACAGGAGCCCCCCGCCGCAGCCAATGTCGAGCAGCCTCAGGCCCTCGAAGGGCTGGCGACCGGTGCCGTCCCGGCCGAAGTGGGCCAGGCCCTTCTCCCGGATGAAGGACAGGCGGACCGGGTTGAAGCGATGCAGGGGGGCAAACTTGCCCTTGGGGTCCCACCATTCGGCGGCGATGCGCGAGAACCTCTCGACTTCGGCGGGTTCGATGCTGGAGCGGGGCTCGGCCATGGGCGGCACATACCAGAGGCTCCGGTGACCTGAACAGCGGAAAGCCAGGGTCGCCGGGGAGTTGCTCCCTCCCCGCCCCCCCGCTAGAACGCCTCTCTTTCCGGTCTGGAGTGCAGATTGCGAGCCATGTCGCGGCTGGTCATGAAATTTGGCGGCACCTCCGTGGCCGACCTGGAACGCATCCGGCGGGTCGGAAGGCTGGTCGCCGCCGAAGTTACGGCGGGCCACACGGTCGCGGTCGTCGTCTCCGCCATGAGCGGCAAGACCAACGAGCTCGTAGCCTGGACAGACGCAGCTGGACCTGCCGCTGAAGGCCTGCCGGCCTCAGATGACGAATACGACGTCGTGGTGGCATCCGGCGAACAGGTGACCGCCGGCCTCCTGGCCATGACCCTGCGCAACATGGGACTGTCCGCCCGCTCCTGGATGGGCTGGCAGGTCCCCATCATCGCCGACGACGCCCATGGGCGCTCGCGCATCGATGACGTTCCACCGGAAGCCCTGACAGCCTCCCTGGATGCTGGCGTGATCGCGGTGATTGCAGGCTTCCAGGGTGTCACGGCCTCAGGCCGGATTGCGACCCTGGGCCGCGGCGGATCCGATACCAGTGCCGTGGCGATCGCCGCCGCGGTGCGGGCTGAGCGCTGCGACATCTACACGGACGTCGATGGGGTCTACACCACCGACCCCCGCATTGAGTCCCGGGCCCGGAAGCTGGCGCGCATTTCCTACGAGGAGATGCTGGAGATGGCCTCCCTGGGCGCCAAGGTCCTGCAGACCCGCTCGGTGGAGCTGGCCATGGCCCAAAAGGTGCCACTGCGGGTCCTGTCGAGTTTTGTCGAGCCCGGCGATGCCCCGGGCCAGGGCACCATCGTGTGCGACGAGGAAGAGATCATGGAAAAGCGGATCGTCAGCGGAGTCGCCTATAGCCGGGACGAGGCCAAGATCAGCCTGTTCGGCCTGCCCGATCATCCGGGTGTCTCCTCGGTCATTTTCGGGGCCCTGGCCGACGCCAACGTCAATGTCGACATGATCGTGCAGAGCCACGCCCGGATCGCCGATACGGCCAACATGGAGTTCACCGTCGGCAAGCGGGATTCGGGACGAGCGGTGGAGGTTGTCCGCAGTCTCAAGGACCAGGTCGGTTTCGAAGATGTCCAGGTCAATGACGACGTCGCCAAGGTCTCAGTGATCGGCGTCGGCATGCGCAGCCATGCGGGCGTCGCCAAGACCATGTTCGGCGCCCTGGCGGAGAAGGGGGTCAATATCCAGGTCATCTCGACTTCGGAGATCAAGATCTCCGTCCTGATCGACGCCGCCTACACCGAACTGGCGGTTCGGGCCCTTCACGCCGCCTACGGCCTGGACCAGCTCTGAACGGGCCCTACCGGCTCCTCTCCGCAGGTGGGAAGGTCATGGCATAGTCGGGGGACCAGTGATTGGCCGTCCCGCTGGTCACATACCAACAGAGAAAGAGCGCACAGATCAGGGCACCCGGCAGGTAGCTGTTCGTCCGGCGCCAGGTGAAGACCGAGATCACGCCGACGATCCCCAACAGGGGAATGAACTGCAGGGCGACAATGACGTTGAGGGGCTCGGTCGGGGTCAGGAGCAGGCCTGTCGAGAACAGGGAACCGTACTCCAGCGCCGCCAGCACCAGGAAGCCTCCGCCCAGGACCCCCGCCGCCATCAGGTAGGTCGAGCGCCGCCCGGCGCCATCGACCGCCAGCAGGGCGCACAGGCCGCGGACCAGGATCACCGAATGGAGGATCCAGAACGGCAGGTAGGTGAGGAAGACGCCCCATCGCGGCGCGTCCAGGGGGCGGAAACCGACCACCCAGAACCGGAAGTCCACATGCAGCAGGCGATCCACGGCCCAGAGGGCCAGGGCGCCGGCCCCGACTGCGGCCAGGGCCGCCACTGACGCGCGCGGAATGTCCAGGCTGAAGTCCGGGTGACCTCGCCGGAGGAAGGGCGCCGCCAGGAGGGCCAGGAGGGTGTTCAGCAGAGCCCAGACGAGAAGCTGGTTCTGGATCCACTGCGGAAACTGGGCAGAGGGAAGCCAGAGCTCGCCCAGCTTCATGAATGGCAGGTAGGTCAGGGCTGGCAGGACAGCCGTGAAGGCCAGGGCGATCCAGCCCCCGGAACCCCGGACTGCCACGGCGGGTTCGGGACTGCGCCTGAGGTCACCGATCCAGGGCAGGGACAGAACGGCTTCGAAGACCCCCAGCAAGACCACGATGAAACCAACAAAACCGACGAGCGTACCGACCTCCTTCCAAAACCAGATCTGGTTTCCGGGTGGCAGGGGATGGCTCTCGCCCTCCAGCCGCGCCTGCATCCAGTCGACGACGGGCGCGACGCCCCCTGAGGAGAAGTGTTCCCAGGGATGAGTGACGCGGGGCAGGTCAAGGCGGCGGGCGGTCCCCAGACCGGGATCGCCATAGACCCGGCCGGGCTCCACAGCCGAAGTCACGCCAAAGACCTGCTTCAGCTTTGCTGAGTCCGGCAGGCCGGTTCCCATGGGCGTTCGCCACATGAGGCCGGCGAACTCGTCCAGACCTCCAAAGACCACATTCAGGTTACGCGGGAAATCCGGGCGGACCTCGTCCGGAGGCCCGAAGAGGCCCGGGGCGGAGCCCACCAGGGCCACGGCGCGGTAGCCGTCGGGTTGGGCACGAGCCGCCGCAAGGATCGGGCCGCCGCCCATGCTGTGGCCCGCAAGGCCAATCTGCCCCGGATCGACGAAGGGCTGGCTGCGCAGGAAAGCGAGGGCTGAAGGGCCTCCGAAACCTGCCGCGCCCACATTGCCGCCGGAGCCGCCGTGTCCGGTCATGTCCATCGCCAGGACGACGAAGCCACGCCGCGAAAGCTCGATGGCGAAGGGGCTCTGCATCTCCCGGGTATTGATGTAGCCGTGGCTGAGGAGGACCGCAGGGGCGCGCCGCCCCCCGTCCAGTCCAGCGGGCCGGTAGAGCAGGCCCGACATTGCTGCGCCTTCGGCCGTTCGCCAGTGGGCTTCGCGGACCTGCACGCCGCCGGAGGTCTGAACCCGTGAAGCCAGGAGTGACCCGGCAAGAATGAGAGCGAGGCCGATCAGGGCCAGCCGGTAGCGCATGGGTTTCCCCCGAGAGAATCCCGGCGGACAGGCGCCGCCGTAAGCCCCCTTCTATCACGAGGTGACGGCTCCCCGACACTGTGCTTACCCTGACGTCCTTATCCAAGGAGATCCAATTCATGCCCCACGCCCTGGGTCTTTCCCTGCTTCACCTGATCATGGGTGGCTACCTGGTCGGCCAGCCGCCCATCGACGCCGTCCGGCTCTTGCCGCCACCGCCGGCGGCCGGGTCGAGCCAGGAAGCCTTTGACCGCGCGACCGCCGCGGCCGCCCGCGCTGGTGTGGATGGACCGGCCTGGAAGGCCGCGATCCGGGAGGTGGGCATCCCCAACGCCGACTTCATGCAGACCCTGTCCTGCGCCGTCGGCGTCCAGGTCTCGGCAGACAAGACCCCAGCGGTCCAGAAATTGTTCTCTTCGGTTGCGACCGACTTCGTCGGGCCCATGAACCAGGCCAAGTCCAACTGGAAGCGACCGCGTCCCTTCACGGTGGACGGTGGGCCGGCATGCGATCCCGGGGTGGCTGCCGGGCAGGGCGACAAGCTTGGCTATTCCTACCCCAGCGGGCACGCCGGTCTGGGCTGGCTCCTCGCCCTCACTCTTTCTGACGCCGCACCGGCCCGCGCCGACGCCATCCGCGCCTGGGGCTCCGATGTCGGCCAGCACAGGGTGGACTGCCGCGTCCACTGGGCGAGCGACGTGGCGGCCGGGCGCATGCTGGGCCTGGCGGTCTACGCACGGGTTTCGGCGACCCCCGCCTACCAGTCCGACGTCAAGGCCGCAGCGGCGGAAATCGCCAAGGCGGCACCCATTTCCTGCCCGCCGGGGTAACAGGCGCCTTCCTGGCAGGCGCTGGGCATCCTGGACGCCGGCCGCACGGGCATTTGTTTTCCGTTCTGTCACCCCTTCCTGCTAAAAGGCGGGCGGGGAACAAGGTTTCCTCCCGCCGCGAGGGGCCATTGCCGACTTCGACCTCCAGTTTCGCCGTCAGGGGCCAGCGGAGCCTGCTCCGGCAGATCCGCGAGGCCCTCGCCTCGGGCGGACCTGTCCAGGCGCGCCTGGACATGGTGGTTCGCATCATCGCCCAGTCGATGGTGGCGGAGGTCTGTTCGCTCTACATGCGCCAGGGCGACGGCCATATGGAACTGTTCGCTACGCAGGGCCTGTCGCCAGACGCCGTTCACCTGACACGGATGAAGCCGGGGGAAGGCCTGGTGGGCGACATCATGCGCCTGGGCCGGCCGCTCAACCTTTCCGACGCACCCAATCACCCCGCCTTCTCCTACCGGCCGGAGACGGGAGAGGACCCCTTCCACGCCTTCATGGGCGTGCCCCTGCTGCGCGGTGGCCGGGCCATCGGCGTGCTGGTGGTCCAGAACCGGACCGAGCGGGTCTATTCCGAGGATGAGGTCGAGGACCTGCAGATCATCGCCATGGTCCTGGCGGAGATGGTGGTCGGGGGCGAGATTTCTGCAGAGGGGCCCCTCAAGAATATCGACCTGGTGCCCAAGAAGCCCGAGCGGTTGAAGGGCGCGCGCTTCGCAGAGGGCCTCGCCCTCGGGGTCGCGGTCCTGCATGAGCCGCCAATGGCGCCGTCGGACCTGCTCGCCGAGGACGTCGGCGCTGAGGAGGATCGACTGAAGGCGGCCGTCACCGCCCTCCAGGCCCAGATCGACGGAATGCTCGAGGGCCAGCATGGCCTGGTGGAGGCCTCCTACGAGGTGCTCGAGACCTATCGCATGTTCGCCCATGACCGGGGGTGGCGGCGCTCCCTCGAGGACGCCGTGCGCAATGGTCTGACTGCCGAGGCCGCAGTGGAGCGGGTCCGGTCCGAGCACCGCGCCCGGCTGGGCCAGGCCCGGGACCCTTACCTGCGTGAGCGGCTCCATGACTTCGAGGACCTGGCTGACCGGCTGCTGCGGCACCTGGCAGGCGACGCCGCCCTGATTCGCGACCTGCCCGAAAACGCCATCCTCATCGCCCGGAACCTGGGGCCCGCCGACCTCCTGGAGTACGACCGCACCCGTCTGAAGGGGCTTCTTCTCGAGGAAGGATCCACCGCCAGCCACGCCTCCATCGTCGCCCGGGCCCTGGACATTCCCTGTGTCGGACGTCTTGCGGGCCTGCGGGACAAGGTCTCGGAAGGCGACATCGTCATCGTCGACGCCGAGACGGCGGAGGCCTACCTGCGGCCGCGTCCGGACGTTGTGAAGGCCCTCAAGGCCCGGCTCGACGTCCGGTTGCAGAGGCGCGCCGAGTTCGCCCGACTGCGGGACCGGCCCGCCATCACCCAGGACGGGGCCAAGATCCAGCTGCTGATGAACGCCGGCCTGGACGTCGATCTGGACATGCTGAGCGACGCAGGCGCAGAGGGGATTGGGCTCTTCCGCACCGAATTCCAGTTCATGGTCGCCGAGGAGATGCCAAGACTGACGGCCCAGACGGCCCTCTACAGCCGGGTCATGGACGCAGCCGGGGGCCTGCCCGTGACCTTCCGGACCCTGGACCTCGGGGGGGACAAGGTCCTGCCCTACATGGAGGCCGAGCGGGAGGACAATCCGGCCCTGGGCTGGCGCGCCGTGCGCATGGGCCTGGACCGCCCCGCCCTCCTGCGTCTCCAACTCCGGGCGCTGATCGCAGCCTCCCAGGGACGGCCGCTGAAGATCATGTTCCCCCTGGTCGCCAGCGTCGACGAGTTCCGCGCCGCCCGGGCCCTGGTGGACCAGGAGGTGGCCTGGGCGCACAGACGCGGAAGGCCGGAGCCCGCCCGGTTGGATGTCGGCGCCATGATCGAGGCCCCCTCGGTGATCTGGCACCTGGACGCCCTGCTGCCCATGACGGACTTCGTCAGCGTCGGGACAAACGATCTGATGCAGTATCTGTTTGCTGCGGATCGCGGGAATCCCCGGGTCTCCGAACGGTACGACTTCCTCTCGCCGCCAGCCCTGCGCGCGCTGGAGATGATCCAGAAGGCCTGCGCCGAGACCGGGACGCCGGTCTCCGTCTGCGGGGAGATGGCGGGACGCCCCCTGGAGGCCTTCGCCCTGGTGGCCCTGGGCTTCGAGGCCCTCTCCATGCCCCCGGCGGGTATCGGACCGGTCAAGCAGATGGTCCTCTCCTGCGACCGCACAGCGGCCCGACGGGGGGTCCAGAGCCTGATCCGCAGCACCGCCGGATCGATCCGGAACGAGGTCGAGACCCTGGCCCGCAAGCTCTACCTGGCCATCTAGGCCCATCGGGCAGCAATTGGCCTCCCAACATCGGCGTGCTATCGCCAGACCGCTTTCGCAGGGGTCGGCGCGGCCATGACTGAACAGGTGGAGATGCAGGCCGGGGCGGCCATCCCTGCCCCCGACCTGCAGGGCGGAGAGCACGTTGGCGCGGCCCTGCGCACCCTCCGGGAAGCCCGGGGGCTGAGCATAGCGGACATCGCCGCCCTGACCCGAATTCGGCCTGCCCACGTGGAGGCCATCGAATCCCTCAGCCTGGGAGACCTGCCCAGTCGCCCCTTCACCATCGGGTACCTGCGGGCCTACGCACAGGCCCTGGGCTTGCCCGGAGACGCCGCGATCGCCCGCTTCAAGGCGGACGATCCGGACCGGAACGACGCCCTGCGACCGCCGGTCGGCGTCCGGCGCATGGCCGACCCGCGCCTCCGGCTCATGCTCCTCGCCGGCCTCCTCATCCTGTCGGCGATTTTCGCCTGGAACCTGATCCGCCGGGGCAGCCTGAACGAAACTTCGCGGGGGTCCGCGACCCCTGTTTCAGAAGCCCCGGCGTTGCCGACGCCCACCGGACCCATGACCCTGGGCGCCCCCCTGCCCGCGCCTGTCGAATCCAATGCCCCGCCCGCCTACCTGACGCCGGGCCTGGAGTCTGTCCTGTCGGCGGCCCTCCCGGACACCCTGACCGCCCGGGAAGACCCGACCCTGCTCGACATGGGAGAGACCTTCGCTCCCCGGGGCGAGGTTTTCGGTGCACCCGCAGGATCAGGCCGCATCGTGGTGCAGGCGCGGCGCCCAACCACCCTGATCGTCTGGGGGCCGGACGGCGCCGCCTGGTTCGCCCGGAAGATTGCCGCCGGAGACGCCTATCGCGCACCCACCGGCGGTGCCGTGGTGTTCGAGACGGTCGAAGCGGGAGTGATGGCGGTGTTCGTCGATGGGCAGGCCCGGGGCGTCCTTCCCTCGGGCCGGACCCCGGCCTCCGCCCTGGCCGTCGCCCCGCCAGTCCCGGCCCGGTCAGCCCCAGCCCCAGGCCCCAAACCTTGATCCCCGTTCCTACGGTCAGGCCTTGGGATTCCCCCTGCCGGCCGCTATTCTTTGGCCATGTCTGATCATTCC
Organism: uncultured Alphaproteobacteria bacterium; assembly: GCA_903912465.1. Lineage (GTDB taxonomy): Bacteria > Pseudomonadota > Alphaproteobacteria > Caulobacterales > Caulobacteraceae > Phenylobacterium. Next base: position 22,008 of record CAIWHQ010000063.1, read on the forward strand.
GCCCTGCGCCCCTGGCGCACCATCGTCCGCCGAAAGAGTCGCAAGATCCGGGTCGGGACCCTCGAGGTCGGCGGAGACGCCCCCATCAGCGTCCAGTCAATGACCAACACCCTGACGGCGGACGCTGCTGCAACCATCGACCAGGTCCGCGAGCTGGAAGAAGCCGGGGTCGACATCGTCCGCGTCTCCTGCCCGGACGAAGCCTCGACCGCCGCCCTGCCTCAGATCGTGAAGGCGGCGAAGGTCCCGATCGTCGCGGACATCCACTTCCACTACCGCCGCGCGATCGAAGCGGCGAAGGGTGGCGCCGCCTGCCTGCGGATCAATCCTGGAAACATCGGCAGCCCGGACCGCGTGCGCGAGGTCATCCAGGCCGCCCGGGACCACGGCTGCTCGATCCGCATCGGCGTGAACGCCGGAAGCCTGGAGAGCCATCTGCTGGAAAAGTACGGCGAGCCCTGTCCGGACGCCATGGTCGAGAGCGCCCTTGATCACGCCCGTATCCTGCAGGACCACGACTTCCACGAGTTCAAGATCAGCGTGAAGGCCTCGGACCTGTTCATGACCGTGGCCGCCTACCAGATGCTGGCCGAGGCCATCGACTGCCCGCTCCACATCGGTGTCACCGAGGCGGGGGGACAGCGCATCGGGACGGTCAAGTCGTCCATCGGCATGGGCGCCCTGCTCTGGGCCGGGATCGGCGATACCCTTCGGGTCTCCCTGGCTGCGGACCCCGTAGAGGAGGTCAAGGTCGGCTTCGACCTTCTGAAGTCCCTGGGCCTTCGCCACCGGGGCGTGAACATCATCGCCTGCCCCTCCTGTGCCCGGCAGGGGTTCGACGTCATCCGCACCGTGGAGACCCTCGAGGCCAGGCTGGCCCACATCGCCACGCCCATGAGCCTGTCCATCATCGGCTGCGTTGTGAACGGTCCTGGCGAGGCCCTGATGACCGACGTCGGATTCACGGGCGGCGGCAAGGGAGCGGGCATGGTCTACCTGGCCGGCAAGGCAGACCACAAGATGGATAACGACCGAATGGTCGAACACATCGTCGAGCTTGTGGAGCGCCGGGCGGCCGAACTTGAAAGCGCCGGAGCAGCCCCCACCTAGGGGCGTCCCCGGCGAACCCGTCGGCGGCGAATAGAAGCGCCGCTTGCAAGGGCCCGC
>CAIWHQ010000064.1 GCA_903912465.1 uncultured Alphaproteobacteria bacterium
CCCCCCCCTGTTGCCCCCCCCAGACCCCCCCCTGCAGTCCCTACGGTCACCCCCCCTGTGGTGGCGACGGTCGCAGCGCCCTTGGGCGACCCCTCGCCACCCCCTGCCGGGACGGTGTCGGGACGCCGGACGACCGTCCGCGACGCCCTGCGCGATGCCATGGCCGAGGAGATGCGCCGGGACGAGACGGTCTTCCTGATGGGTGAGGAGGTCGGCCAGTACCAGGGCGCCTACAAGGTCAGCCGGGGCCTTTTGGAGGAGTTCGGGCCTCGCCGGGTGATCGACACCCCCATCACCGAGCACGGCTTCGCCGGCCTGGGCGTCGGCGCCGCCATGGCGGGCCTGCGGCCTATCGTCGAGTTCATGACGTTCAACTTCGCCATGCAGGCCATTGATCATATTATCAATTCGGCGGCAAAGACCCTCTATATGTCGGGCGGGCAGATCACCTGTCCCATCGTCTTTAGGGGCCCCAATGGTGCCGCGGCCCGGGTCGCGGCCCAGCACAGTCAGGACTATTCGGCCTGGTACGCCCACGTGCCGGGCCTGAAGGTGGTGGCGCCCTATGATGCCGCCGACGCCAAGGGCCTGCTCAAGGCCGCCATTCGCGACCCCAACCCCGTGGTTTTCCTCGAGCATGAGATGCTTTACGGCCAGGAGTTCGAGGTCCCCGACGACCCGGACTGGACCGTGCCGATCGGTAAGGCCCTGATCCGCCGGCCCGGCCGGGACGTCACCCTGACGGCTCACTCGCGGATGGTGGGGATGGCCCTGGAGGCGGCGGAAATTCTTTCGAAACAGGGGGTTGAGGCCGAAGTCATCGACCTTCGCACCCTGCGTCCCCTGGACCATGAGACCATCCTGGAGAGCGTGAAGCGGACCAACCGGATCGTCAGTGTCGAGGAGGGCTGGGCGCCCATGGGGGTCGGGGCCGAGATCGTCGCCCGGGTCGCCGCCGAGGCCTTTGACTGGCTCGACGCTCCGCCCCTGCGCATCGCCCAGGCCGACGCGCCGCTTCCCTACGCCGCCAACCTCGAGGCCCTCGCCCTGCCGTCGGTGGAGCGGATCGTCGAGGCGGCCCTCAAGGTCTGCTACCGGTGAGCGCCCTGGCCTGGAAATCCGGCGGCTGTCACTGCGGGCGGGTGCGCTTCGAGGTCTCTCTCCCTGAGGGTCCAGAAGCCCATACCTGTAACTGTTCAATGTGTTCGAAGGTCGGCTTCATCCACCTCATCGTGCCGGAGAGCCGGTTCCGGCTGGTCGCGGGCGAGGGGGAGCTGGTGGAATACACCTTCAACTCCGGTGTCGCCCGCCACCTGTTCTGCCGGACCTGCGGCGTGAAGAGCTTCTACCGTCCCCGCTCGAACCCGGATGGCTGGTCGGTCAACGGACGCTGCCTGGACCAGGCCATCGAGATGTATCTGACCGAGTTTGACGGCCGCAACTGGGAGGCCAACGCCGCCAGCCTGGCCCACCTGTCCCGGGAGGCTGCGCCATGACCGACATCCTCATGCCCGCCCTGTCCCCGACCATGGAGGAGGGGATCCTCGCCAAATGGCTTGTAAAGGTTGGAGATTCCGTTCGATCCGGTGACCTCATCGCCGAGATTGAGACCGACAAGGCGACCATGGAGGTCGAGGCGGTGGACGAGGGCGTCGTCGAAGCCCTGCTGGTAGCCGAGGGAACCGAGGGGGTGAAGGTCAACACCCCCATCGCCCGGCTGTCAGGCGAGGACTCTCCCGTCGTCACAGCGCCCGCGCCTTCGCCTGTGCCGGCTTCAGCGCCGGTCGTGACTGCGCCTGCCAGTCCCGTGGAAAAGGTTGTAATCCCAAAGGGTTCACAGAGGATCCTGGCCTCTCCCCTGGCGCGGCGCCTGGCCGCTGAGCGGGGGCTGGACCTGGCTGCCCTCACCGGATCCGGGCCGCACGGCCGGATCATCCGCGTCGACGTGGAGGCCGCCGCCACGGCTCCGGGTCCTGCGAAGGTGGCTTCGCCGTCGCCGGTGCCCGCCCCCGCTCCCGCCGCCAGCCTCGCCCAGTTGGGCTATCCCGAGGACAGCTATACCCTCGTTCCCCTGGACGGCATGCGTCGCACTGTGGCCCGCCGGTTGACTGAAAGTGCGAGGGATATCCCGCACTTCCCCCTGACAATTGATGTGGAGATCGACGCGCTTCTGGCCGCCCGGTCACGGATCAATAGCCTCCTGGAGCCCCGAGGGATCAAGGTCAGCGTCAACGACCTGGTGATCAAGGCTGCCGCCCTGGCCCTGAAGCAGGTCCCGGAGGCCAATGCCTCCTTCACGCCCGAGGGGATCGCCCTGCATCGGCATGCGGATATCTCGATGGCCGTGGCCGTCGACGGCGGGCTGATCACCCCCATCATCCGCAAGGCTGAGCAGAAGGGGCTGGCGGAGATCGCCCTAGAGGCGAAGGACCTGGCCGAGCGGGCGCGCAATCGGAAGCTGAAACCCGAGGAATTCCAGGGCGGTACCTTCTCGATCTCCAACCTTGGCATGTTCGGCATCCGCCAGTTCGGCTCGATCATCAATCCGCCTCAGGGCGCCATCCTGTCGGTGGGCGCAGGTGAGGCGAGGGCCGTGGTCCGGGATGGACAGGTCATCATCCGTACACTGATGACTGTGACCCTGACCTGCGACCACAGGGTCATCGATGGTGCCATCGGCGCCCGCTGGCTGGCCGCCTTCCGGGCCCTGATCGAAGAGCCCGTCACCATGATCGTCTAGGGAGGCCGCCGTGGACTTTGACCTTGTCGTCGTCGGCGCTGGCCCTGGGGGCTATGTGGCCGCCATCCGCGCGGCCCAGCTGGGCCTGAAGACTGCCATTGTCGAGCGCGACAAGCTGGGCGGGGTTTGCCTGAACTGGGGCTGCATCCCCACCAAGGCCCTGCTGAAGTCGGCGGAAACCTTTGAAACCCTTGGGCATCTTGAGGACTATGGCCTGCGCGCCGAGAAGGTGAGCTTCGACCTCGAGGCCGTGGTCGCGCGGTCCCGCAAGGTGGCGGGCCAGCTGAACGCCGGCGTCGCCTTCCTGATGAAGAAGAACAAGGTCACGGTCATCGAGGGCGAGGCGCGCCTGGAGCCGGGCACTCCGGCACCGGTGGTCCGGGTGGCCCTGAAGGCCGGGGGCGAACAGGTCCTGAAGGCTGCCAACGTCATCCTGGCCACGGGCGCCCGGGCGCGGATCCTGCCGGACCTGGGCCTGGCCCCGGACGGCGAGCGCGTCTGGTCCTATCGCGAGGCCATGGTTCCCGACCGGGTCCCGACCTCCCTGCTGGTCGTTGGCTCCGGCGCCATCGGGATCGAATTCGCAAGCTTCTACAGGGCCCTTGGCTCGGAAGTGACAGTGATCGAGGCCCTGCCGCGCATCCTGCCGGTCGAGGACGAGGAGGTGTCGGCGGCGGCGCAGAAGGCCTTCGAGGCCCGGGGGATCACCTTCCGAACCGGTGCCTCGGTCCGCCGGTTGGCCCGCAGCGGCAAGAGCATCGAACTCACCGTCGAGGCCGGCGGCGCACCTGAGACCCTGAAGGCGGAGGTCGCCATCGTCGCCGTGGGCATTGTCGGCAATGTCGAGGGCCTGGGGCTGGAGGCCCTGGGCGTGAAGGTCGAGCGGACCCACGTCGTCACGGATTTCCACGGCGCCACCGGCGTTCCCGGCCTTTGGGCCATTGGCGATCTGGCCGGGCCGCCCTGGCTGGCGCACAAGGCCAGCCATGAGGGCGTCCACTGCGTCGAGCACATCGCCGGCCAGGCACCTTCCGGCCTGACAGCCCCCATCCCCGGCTGCACCTACGCCTCGCCCCAGATCGCCTCCGTAGGCCTGACCGAGGCCCAGGCGAAGGCCCAGGGCCTGACCGTGAAGGTCGGCCGTTTTCCCTTACGCGCCAACGGCAAGGCCATCGCCGCGGGCCACACCGAAGGCTTCATCAAGACGGTGTTCGACGCCGCGACGGGCGCCCTGGTCGGCGCCCACATGATCGGCGCCGACGTCACCGAGATGATCCAGGGCTACGCCCTGGCCATGACCCTGGAAGCCACCGAAGCCGACCTCTTCGCCACTGTCTTCCCCCACCCCACCATCAGCGAAGGCATGCACGAGGCGGCCCTGGACGCCTTCGGCCGGGCCCTGCACGTTTGAGTGGCGAGGTTCCCACTCCGTAGCGCTTTGCGCGCCAACGCCTCCAAAGGGGAGGAATGAGATCAGGTCGCAACATCCATGAACCCCCATTCCCGTGTCCGAACCTGGCTTGAGATCCGTGAGCCACTGGAGCGGCAGCTGGAGCCGCTGGGGCGCGCTGCAATGGAGGCCCTGAACGTTTCTGAAGGGCATCGTGTTCTCGATGTTGGCTGCGGTATCGGAGGCACGCCAATCGCTCTCTCTAAGAGGGTCGGGCCTTCAGGAAGTGTTGTTGGATTGGACATAATTCCAGAAGCGATCGACGTTTTGCGGGACGATGAAGGGAACCCGGAGAATGTCTCCTTCATCTGCGGCGATGCCCAAACATACGGCTTTGCCGCCGGATCCTTCGACGCCGTGTTTTCCCGCTTTGGCGTCATGTTCTTTGACGATGCGACCGAGGCCTTTCGTAATCTTCTCCGTGCGCTGCGTCCCGGCGGCCGCCTTGGTTTCGTCTGCTGGCGCGACCTGAGCGAGAACGAGCTGGATGACCTGCCGCTTCGCGCCGCCGCATCGCTTCTGCCGCCGGATCTTGTGAGCAAGGTGGGCTCCTCCAGCTGGTTCTCGTTCTCCAGGGCGGAGAGCCTTCGGCGAATCCTTGGTGAGGCGGGATTTGTGGACGTCCAGATTACCACCAGGGACGCGGGGGTCTATAGCGGGAGTCTTCGGGAGATGGTGGATGTCTGCACTCGGGTCGGAGCCTTGGGCGCGATTCTTCGCGACCGTCCGCATCTGATACGCAAGGCCGTCCTGGCGCTTGAGGACGCCTTGCGCGAAAGAGACGGCCCCAACGGTCCAGAGCTCAGGGCAGGGGTCTGGATTGTTACAGCCAAGGCGCCCTAGGGCCCGCCGTCATCTCAGGCTTCGGACCGACATGGGCAATCCCCCCGCAGGGCGCAGGGCGAGCCCGGCGACCGGCCGCACCCGGTGTGGTGAGACGACGGTGAAGTCGATGGCCCGCACGAGGCTTGCCAAGACCGTCACCGCTTCCATCATCGCGAACGCGGCGCCGAGGCAGATGCGAGGACCGGCGCCAAAGGGCAGATAGGTGAAGCGATCAAGCTGTGGCGCGGACGGCGCAAACCGGTCGGGATCGAAGGCGTCGGGGTTAGCCCAATGGCCTCGATGCCGATGAAGCGCGTAGACGGGGATGATGACGCGAGATCCGGCTTGTACCGGAAATCCCGCCAGCTCCGTTCGCTTTCGGCTCACCCGGGTGAGCTGGAACGCCGGGGGATAGAGCCGCAAGGTCTCGCTGAGAACCTGGCGGGTAAACACCAGTCGATCGACGTGAGTGGCGTCGATTGCGTTCGTTCCCGCGACTTCAGTCACCTCGTCCCGGATTCGGGCGGTGGTCGGGGGATGCATGGCGACCAGGTAGAGCGCCCAGGTCAGTGCCAGCGCTGTCGTTTCGTGTCCGGCCAGAATGAAGCCGAGCAAGTTATTGGCGAGCAGATCGTCATCCATCCCCTGGCCCGTTTCCGGGTCGCGAGCCTGGAGCAGGAGATCAACCAAGTCGGAGCGGCGGTCAGAGTTCCGGCGGCGGGAAACCATGCGTCTGATGTCGTCCAGCAGGGGCTGGCGGTGTGCTGAATGGGCGTCAGGTCGCGACGCATGATAGGCATCCGGTGCCAGGAAATAGCTGATGCGCATCTTGCCGATGTCCGCGAAGAAGGACTTGATCCGGGACTGCATCGCGGCGCGGTCGAAGTCCTCACCACCTGACAGCATTGTGTCGAGGATGACGTCGAAGGTCAGCCTCGCCATCTCCGGAGGGATGTCGATCAGGTTCGTCTGTCCTGACCCGGTCCAGCTTTCCACAGTCCTGTCGGCGACGAAGCTGACCAATGGGGCCAGCCCCGCCATCTCCGCCGGACGAAAGGCTGGCGCCGTAGCCCGCCGTTGCCATCGCCAGTCTCGATCCTCAGCCGTGAAAAGACCTCTTCCCCAGGCAGGTCGCATCATGCGCTTGAGCAGATCACCCTGCGGAAAGTCTTGTGCGGCATCCAGCAGGACTGTCCGGATGGCCTGTGGCTCCACAACGAACAGGGGCGTTCCCGGAAACGCGCGGTAGGCATCCGCTTCGAACAAGACTCGGGACCAGCCTTCGATCTGATTGAAGGGCATCCGCGCCGCCAGCAACCAGGATGGCGGATCTCTCTGGGGCGGTATGATGGCTGCGGGGATAAACGGCGCTTCCGCCTGGGCAGGCCTCAATGCAGACATTTGAGAGGTTCCGAGACAACCACAGAAGACCCCAACATACCCCCAGCATCGACCATGACGAGGGTCATTGCTGTTTGTGTGAGGTGTTGCGGCCGTACATCCCCAGCATGGGGGGTAGATTGGACCTTTCACCGAGCGGGTCCGGCCCTACGCCCTGGCCATGACCCTGGAAGCCACCGAGGCCGACCTCTTCGCCACGGTCTTCCCCCACCCCACCATCAGCGAGGGCATGCACGAGGCGGCCCTGGACGCCTTTGGCAGGGCCCTGCATGTATGAAGTATGTGGCCTAGCTTTGGCTTGATAAGGATCGTATGGACCAAAAGTTCAACAGGGTTGCAAACTGTCGCTTGCTTGCCGACCATTCGAGATGCCGCTTTTATCTTTGCAGAATTATTCCCAGTCACACTACACTCGCTAGTGCTTTCGATCCCCATTTGTAAATACGCTTTAGAATTGATAGCTCTCTGGATAGATACAGTTCACGATCGGAATCAAGTTCGCAATATGCGAGCTTGAAGTCGGAGAAATAAAGCAATTTCTGGGTCGTATTCAGGTTCGCTTCGGAGAACTTAAATTCTGTCACTCGCTTTGAAAGTCCGACTTTGTAAACAGCGCGTATCGCGTTCTGAGTTTTGGAAATTTTAATGATATCAGGATCTGATATTTTTACGTGAGCAAACAGATACGAAGAAATATCTACGTCGTTAAATAGGTCATCTGAGCGAAATGGGCTAGATATGGCCGTTATCAATATACTACGGATATATCTAATTTCATTATCATCAAATTTTTGCAAATAATTCTTCAGAGAAAGTTCTCGATCTATCTTTTTCTTGAAAATAAAACCTAGTATTGAATTTATCATAGCCATGTTTATCTCGGTAAAGTCCCATTAATGTGGGGCGATGACTACTCTCAGGCCGCCCGGCGGCCGTCCACCGCAGCGAGGCGCTGGATGGTCACGTAGTCGGTCTTGCCGGTTCCCAGGACGGGGATTTCGGCAACCATCACAATCTTGCGGGGTACGGCGATCTCGGGGGCACCCAGGGACTGGGCATGCTCGATGATGGCGGTCGCCGCGGCGTCGGTGCGGTCGGTAAAGAGGATCAGCCGCTCGCCCTTCTTGGGGTCGGGCATGGCGATGACGGCGTGGCGGTTGTCGGGCCAGAGGGACAGGACCAGGTCCTCGGCGGCGGTCAGGGAGACCATTTCCCCGCCAATCTTGGCGAAGCGTTTTGCGCGGCCCAGGATGGTGAGCCAGTTGTCGTCGCTGATGCTGACAATGTCCCCCGTGTCGAGCCAGCCATCAACGGGCGCTTCCAGAGTCCCGTCGGGACGGAGGTAGCCGGCCATGACGTTGGCGCCGCGCACCATGAGCTTCCCGCCGCCGGTTATGCCCTCGACAGGTTCCAGGCGGGCCTCCATGCCAGGCATGAGCCCCCCGGCGGTTCCGCGGCGATTGTCGCCCGGGCGGTTGATGGCGATGATTGGCCCCGCCTCGGTTGCCCCATAGCCTTCGAGAACCGGAACGCCGGCAAAGCGGTCCCGGATCATGTTGTGGGTCTCTTCCCGAACCTTTTCAGCGCCTGCCACTATATACTTCAGGCCTGAAAGCTCGTCGCTGTCGCTGGCCCTGGCGTACTGGTTGATGAAGGTGTCGGTCGCCAGCAGGAGGGCGGCACCGGTGTCCTTGATCAGGGGCGGGATCTGCTTGACGTGAAGGGGAGAGGGATACTCGAAAACCTTCATCCCGGTCAGCAGGGGCAGGAGAATGCCCCCGGTCAGCCCGAAGGAATGGAAGATCGGAAGGGGGTTGAACAGCACCCAGTCCGGATCGATGTCGATGAAGGTCGCCGCCTGGGCAACATTGGCGATCAGGTTTTCCTGGGTCAGGACAACCGCCTTGGGCACGCCGAAGCTACCCGAGGTGAAGAG
>CAIWHQ010000065.1 GCA_903912465.1 uncultured Alphaproteobacteria bacterium
GTCGAGATAGACCCGGGCCATGCCGCCCAGGGCGCGGACGTCCTGGGGGTCGGCCTGCAGCACCCGGGCGAAGGCCTGGGCCGCTGTGTTGAGGTCGCCGGCCTCCAGGGCCTCGCGGCCGACGGCGATCAGCTCGTCGCCAGCGTCGGCGGGGGCCTGGGCGGCCAGGCGTTCGACGAAGGCCTTGATCTGGCTCTCCGGCAGGGCGCCCGTGAAGCCGTCCACAGGCCGGCCGTCCACGAAGGCAAAGACGGCGGGAATGGACTGGACGCGCAGCTGGCCGGCGAACTGGGGATGCTGGTCGATATCGATCTTCACCAGCTTCACCTTGCCCCGGGCGGCGGTGACGGCGCGCTCAATGGCTGGGCCCAACTGCTTGCAGGGGCCGCACCAGGGCGCCCAGAAGTCGACAATGACCGGCGTCTCCCGCGAGGCCTCGATCACGTCGGCCATGAAGCCGGCGTCCGTCCCGTCCTTGATCAGCCCCGCGGGCGTCGCGCCCGCCGGGGGCCCCGAGTTCTCACCGATCAGCGCCATGGGACTCTCCATGCTGGACTTGAGGCGACAAGATGGACCTTCCGGGCCTCGGCTTCAACGCGCCGGTAGCGAACAAAGGGCCAGCCGTGGGAAATCCACCACCAAAGGCTCGCGGCCCAGGTGGTCGAGGAAGGCCCTCAGCCCGTCCTGGCCCACCGTGGTGGTGGCGGTGTTCTCGAGCGGATGGAAGCTGACCTCTTCCGCCTGCGCGAGGGCCAGGTCCAGGACCAGCCGCACCCGGTGCAGGGGATCATTGGCCAGGGCGAACAGGGTCACCGAGCCCGGTGTCACCCCCAGGGTCTCGGCCATCAGCTCCGGCGGGCCGAAGGACAGCCGCGCCGAGCCGATCACCCCATGCAGCCGCTTCAGGTCGATGGCCGTGTCGTCCTTTGCGCAGACCAGCCAGAGGTCGCCCCGGGCGTCCTTCAGGAACAGGTTCTTGGTGTGGGCGCCGGGGATCCTCGCCTTGATCGCCCCGCCCTCGCCCACCCGGAAGACCGCCGGATGGTCCAGGGTGGCGTGCGCCATCCCCAGCTGGTCGAAAAGGGAGAAGAGGCCGGCGCGGTCGAGCATGGGGCTCCTTACCCTTCCCCCGCCCCCTGGAAAAGCGGTGGACGCTGCGCGCGCCCCCTCGCTAAGGGGAAGGGTGGAAACCACAAGGACCGGGAGCCCGCCATGGAGCTTGAGTGCTATCCCACCGCCGATCGCCCGCCGGAGATCGTGCCCGGCCGGCCCCAACGCGCCTGGATGGACAATTTCGCCTCCCGGCATCCCTATCGCTGCCTGCCCCTGTCCATGGCCAACACCACGGGCTGGGAAATCCTCTGCCCCATGAGCTTCACCGCCGAGTGGAACGGCGGGGTCATGCAGGAGGACATCACCCTCACCCCCGACCGGCCCCACCCGGAGTTCCACCGCTTTGTCATGAGCCACTTCTCCTCGGGCGTGGTGACCATGCACCCGGGCTATCTCTTCCGCACCCCGCCCGGCTGGTCGGTCCTGGCCCAGGGCCCGCCCAACCATGTGAAGGACGGCATCCAGCCCCTGTCGGGCCTGGTCGAGACCGACTGGCTGCCCTTCCCCTTCACCATGAACTGGATCTTCACCCGCCCGGGCCGGGTGCGGTTCGAGAAGGGCGAGCCCTTCTGCTTCATCACCCTGATGAAGGACCGCGAGCTGGCCGACTTCCAGCCGGTGATCCGCTCCATGTCGCGCAACCCCGAGCTGCGCGGCCAGTATGACGCCTGGGAAAAGCACCGGGCCGAGTTCAACCGTCGGATCATGCGCTTCGACCCCGAGGCCACCAAGGAAGCCTGGCAACGCTTCTATTTCCGCGGCGAACTGCCCGACGAGACCGGCCCCGCCCCCACTGAGCATGTGAACAAGCGCCGCCTCAAGACCCCCCGCTTCCTGGGCTGAGACCGTCTTGCCAAGCCGCCGGCCCTCTGCCATAAGCCGGCTCCCGAACATCGGGGTCCCGCAAGGGGCCTCACGGAGCGCGGGCGTAGCTCAGGGGTAGAGCACAACCTTGCCAAGGTTGGGGTCGGGCGTTCGAATCGCCTCGCCCGCTCCAGTAAGTCGATAGACCCGCAGGCCTTGCGTCCCGCCATATCGGGGCAGGCGGCGGCGACCCGGAACCGGGCCCCGAAGTCGGAAATCTGAGACCAAAGGTTCGAACCCAAAAGCATGAAAAAAATTGCAGAGCGCGCAGAACGCCAGGAGACGGCAGCCGCCGCCAAGAAGGCGATGCTGGAACGCTTCAAACCCAAGCCCCACGTCATTGATCCCAATCTCGAGGCCCGCAAGGCCGCTGCCGCCGCCGAGCTGGAGGCCGTCCGCGCCGCCCGCAACGCCGAGCGCGACGCCAAGCGCGCCGCCGCCGCCGAGGCCGAGCGCCTGCGCCTGGAAGATGAGGCCATCACCCAGGAAGCCCGCGACCTGGACCTCCGCGCCCGCCA
>CAIWHQ010000066.1 GCA_903912465.1 uncultured Alphaproteobacteria bacterium
GTGATCGGCTCCACCGGATCGGACGAGAAGAAGCGCTGGCTCCTCGACGAGGCCGGCCTCGACGCCGCCATCAACTACCGGTCCGAAAACCTGCGTACCGCCTTGAAGGCCGCCGCGCCGAAGGGGATCGACGTCTACTTCGAGAACGTCGGCGGCGCGCACCTCGACGCTGCCCTCGCCTGCATGAACCTGCGCGGCCGGATCGCTGTCTGCGGCATGATCTCGACCTACAATGGCGACCGCGAGGGCGTCCGGAACCTGTCGGTCTTGATCTATTCGCGGATTCGAATGGAGGGCTTCGTGGCCTCCGACTTCCCGCACCTCCAGGAACAGTTCCAGTCCGACATGACCGGCTGGCTGAAGTCCGGCCAGATGCGCTACCAGGAGACCGTGCTTGAGGGTTTCGAGCGCGCGCCCGAGGCCCTGATCGGCCTGTTCGAGGGCCGCAATGCCGGCAAGATGCTGGTGCGGCTCTAGTCTATTCGGCGGGTGTGGAGGCGGCAGCCTGGCGGGCGGCCCAGCGGGCCCGCAGGCTCTCGCTGGTGTCCCGGCTGCCGTCGGGGCTCCAGCCCGGAGGGCCGAAGAGGTAGCCACCAACCTCCCGCAGGGAGCGGGCGGAGGCCAAGTCGCGGGCGATGGCAATCCACTCGTGGAAGGCCACTGTCAGGATGTTGAAGCTGCCCAGGTTCCGGATCAGGCCATAGCGGGGCTTTTCCGCGTCCAGCTCGGCCTGGAAAGTGCCGAACATCTTGTCCCAGATGATCAGGATGCCGGCATAGTTGCGGTCGAGATACCGGGGGTTGCGGGCATGGTGCACCCGGTGGTGGGAGGGCGTATTGAACACCGCCTCGAACCAGGCGGGCATGCGCCCCACAGCCTCGGTGTGAATCCAGAACTGGTAGACGAGGCTGATCCCCTGCTGGATGAAGATCTGCGCCGGCGAGAAGCCGACGAAGGCCAGGGGCAGCCAGAGAAGCCAGGTGCCCACCAGGCTCCCGGTCCAGGTCTGCCGCAGGGCCGTGGACAGGTTGTAGTGCTGGGAGGAGTGGTGGTTCACGTGGGCCGCCCACCAGAGCCGCCGCTCATGACTAAGCCTGTGGAAGGCGTAGTAGGTCAGGTCCTCGAGGAAGAAGATCGCCACCCATCCCCACCAGGCGGTGAAGGGCACGGTGAAGACCCGGTGCTCCCAGGCCCAGACCGTGGCGGCGAAGACCAGGCCGGCGGTCAGGAGGGCGGGCACGCCGCGCAAGAGCCCCATGGCAAGAGAGGCCAGGGTGTCCCGCGCCTCGTATTCGGCCTTGGCCAGCCGCAGGCGTCCGAGGCCGATCTCCAGCAGGATGGCGAGGATGAAGAAGGGGACAGCCAGCTTGATCGGGTCGAAAGGGGCTTCCAGCATCACGCGGTCTCCGGGGGCCATCCCGCCAGGACGGGACGGGCAAGTCGAGGGCTGACCCCTGCCAGACTCAGGTGCAGGCGACCGTCCCGGACCGGAGCCGCAGCGGCCTCTGTCCAGGGGAGGTCCCGGGCCACCCAGGAGTCACCGAGGCGAAACAGGTAAAAGGCGCGCGCCCCGGAACGGGCCAGGGCTGAAGAGCCGTCGCCGGCCAGCCAGATCCGGTCGATCTGCGCCTCGGGGAAGTCGTCTTCCAGCAGGGTCCTCGCCGCAGCCTCGTCCAGGGGCGGGGTCGGACGAGCGAGGCGGGCCAGGGCCGCAAGTCCGACCAGGACAAGGACGGCGATCCCCGAGGGGATCAGGCCGGTCAGGATGGCGGTAACGGAAATGGCGGCAGTCCTCCTGGCTCGAAACTCGGGCAAGCCGGCGGGAGCGTCAAGCCAGACGATCCTCCGGCTTGACGGCGGCCATTCCTGCGCGTTGTCCTGCCAGCATGGACTCTCTGACCGACTTCATCCGCCGCCTGCCAAAGGCCGAGCTTCACATGCACGTCGAAGGCTCCCTAGAGCCCGAGATGATGTTCGACCTGGCCCGCCGGAACCGGGTCGCCCTGCCCTTCGCCAGCGTCGAGGCGGTCCGCGCCGCCTACAGCTTCAGCCGCCTGCAGGACTTCCTGGACATCTACTACCAGGGTGCGGCCGTCCTCCTGACCGAGGCGGACTTCCACGACCTGGCCCTGGCCTACTTCCGCCGGGCTGCGGCGGATGGCGCCGTCCGGTGCGAGATCTTCTTCGACCCCCAGACTCACACGGACCGGGGCCTGCCCTTCCGCGTCGCCATCGAGGGCCTCCTGTCCGGCATGGCGACGGCCGAGGCGGAGCTGGGCCTGTCGACCGGCCTGATCCTCTGCTTCCTGCGTCACCTGCCGGAATCGGCGGCCCTGGAGACCCTCAAGGCCGCAGAGCCCTGGCTGGACAGGCTCCTGGGCGTCGGCCTGGATTCCTCCGAGGCGGGCTTTCCCCCGTCCGGCTTCCAGGCCGTCTTCCGCGCCGCCGGCGAGCGAGGCCTTAAGCGGGTCGCCCACGCCGGCGAGGAGGGTCCTCCCGCCTACGTGGCCGAGGCCCTGGACCTGCTCCACGTGGACCGAATCGACCATGGCAACCGGGCTCTGGAGGATGAGGCCCTGACCGCCCGGCTCGTCCGGGAAGGCCGGGTGCTGACCGTCTGCCCGCTCTCGAACCTCAAGCTCTGCGGGGTTCCCTCGCTGGAGATGCACCCCTTGAAGCGGATGCTACAACTGGGCCTGAAGGCCACCGTGAACTCCGACGATCCGGCCTATTTCGGCGGCTATCTGCTGGACAACTGGGTGCAGACCGCCCGGGCCGTCGGCCTGGAGCGAGACCACCTCGTCACCCTGGCCCGGAACAGCCTGGAAGGCGCCTTCTGGCCGGAATCCGAGCGCAAGCTCCACCTCGACCGTCTGGACGCCCTCGCCGCCGATCAGTGATCGCCGGCCATCATGTCCCGGGTCATGACCCATTTGCCGTCGAGCCAATCGACGATCTCACGGGCTGCAGGATGGTCGAAAGCGACATAGCGCCCGCGTAGCCGGTCCCGCACGTCCGGCTCCATCCTGTCGCGCCCGGTGTCATTCAGCAGCATCAGGTGCCGCCGGACCAGGTCGGAAAGTCCCGGGCCCAGGACCTCCCGGGCCGCCGCCTCCAGGGCTGCGCCATAGTCGTAATCGTCACCCAGCCTGTAGGTCTCCGGCAGGGTCAGGGCAGGCAGCAGGGTCAGTTCCGGCTGGAGGGCGGGGTTCACCGCATGGGCCGCCAGCCGGGATCCAATCTGCGCCGGACGCCCCGTGAAGGCACGCAGGTAGAGGAAGGGTGACATCCGGGGACCGTCGTTGACCGGATAGTTGTCCCAGAGGAAGGGCCGCCGGCCCAGCTGCTCGCCCACCCGCTCGAGATGGCGCACCCCATAGGCGCGGCTACAGACCTCCTCGCCTGTCCAGAAGACCTCGATCCGGGGGTCAAGGGCGCGGCCAAGGGCTTCGAGATAGCCTTCGGGACGCTGGCCGAAGGCCATGTCCAGGGCCGGGTCGTCTGAATAGTAGGTGGGGCAGAAGACGATCCGGCTCGCCCGGGTCCGCCCTGCGATGAAGTGGACGATTTCGGCCTGAGCCTCGGCCAGGCCCGGCAGGTCGCCGCGCATGTCGTCGAAGAGGATGCCCAGGTCCTCGACGCCAAGGTCATCGAGGAGGGTCAGCTTGTCGGCCAGGGCGGCCCTTGTCCCTTCGCCGAAGTCTTTCCAGACCTCGAAGGGACTGAGGCCGACACCAAAGCGGACGCCGGCGTCCCGGCAGGCCGCCGAGAAGTCCGAGAGGGCCCTCAGGTCCGCCTCTGGATGCGCTTCCCGCCACTGACGACGCAGGAAGGCATCAGCCTTGGGCGCATACATGAAGAAGCGATAGCCCGCCCCGGCCAGCCGGCGCATGACCCGCTCGCGCGCCGCCCAGCCCCAGGGAAGGCCGTAATACCCCTCGATCAGGCCCAGTTCCGGCGTCATGATCACTCCCCTGCTCTTCCCGCCCCGTCCCGGCGTGCTATTCAATGTACCCCGGTACGGATCGAACCGGATCGGAGCGGAGAGACATCTTGCACGCAGCGGTCATCGCGGCCACCGGCCTCTTCACCCCCGCAGAGCGGGTCACCAACGCAGAGCTGGTTGAGGCCTTCAACGCCTACGTCGAACTGTTCAATGCCCGTCATGCCGGGGAGATCGAGGCGGGCTCTGTCCAGGCCCTCGCGCCCTCGTCCGTCGAGTTCATCGAGAAGGCCTCGGGAATCAAGTCCCGTTACGTGATGAACCGGTCGGGCGTGGTCGACCCTGAGGTCATGCATCCCCTGATCCCGGAGCGCTCGAACGACGAGCTGTCGATCATGGCCGAGATCGGCGTGGCGGCGGCGAAGGACGCCATCGCCCGCTGGGGCAAGGACGCTTCGCAGATCGACGCCGTGATCTGCGCTGCCTCCAACATGCAGCGGGCCTATCCGGCCATGGCCGTCGAGATCCAGCAGGCCCTGGGGATCGAGGGCTTCGGCTTCGACATGAACGTGGCCTGCTCCTCGGCCACCTTCGGCATCAAGACCGCTGCGGATTACATCGCCACCGGAACCGCCCGGGCCGTACTGGTGGTGAATCCCGAGATTACCTCCGGCCACCTCAACTTCTGTGATCGTGACAGCCACTTCATCTTCGGCGACGTCGCCACGGCGGTGATCGTCGAGCGGGCGGACGATGCGACCGGGGGCTGGGACATTCTCGGAACCCGCCTGAAGACCGTCTTCTCGAACAATATCCGCAACAACTTCGGCTTCCTGAACCGCACGGCACCCGGAAGCGAAGGCGCCGTGGACAAGCTCTTTGTCCAGGAGGGCCGGAAGGTCTTCCGGGAAGTGGTGCCCATGGTCTCCGAGATGATCGTGGCCCACGCCGCCGACCTCGGGATCGATCCCGCAGCCCTCAAGCGGCTGTGGTTGCACCAGGCGAACATCAACATGAACGACCTGATCGGCCGGCGGGTCCTGGGACGCGATCCGACTCCCCAGGAGAACGTCATCATCCTCGATGAGTTCGCCAACACCTCATCAGCAGGCTCGATCATCGCCTTCCACCGGGCCAGCGACGACTTCGCTGCCGGCGAGACCGGGCTGATCTGCTCGTTTGGTGCCGGCTATTCTGCAGGGACGGTCTTCGTCCGGCGTCGCTGAGCTAGCCGGGCCTGGCGGGCGGAGGAACCACCGTCACAGGGACGACGTCCGCCGGATGCGCGGCCTTCCAGTCCATCGCCCGGCGTACGCGCGACCCTACGGAGGGGTGTTCGTAGAAGAGGACTTCTTCGATCGGACCCGGGGTGGCGGCCCGGTACTCGATGGTCTTCACGAGGGCCCGGGCCAGGCCGTCAGGCTCATTGGTACGCTCCAGCGAGAACCTGTCGGCCTCCGCCTCTCCGATCCGGGTCAGCGAGGCGGTAACCGGGGTGCTGATCAGGCCCAGGCCAACCACGATGGCTACAATCACCGGGTATCCTGCCGGATCCGCCAGACCCCGGACCCCGCCGGCCCCGATCCAGCGCGAAGCGGGGGCGAAGAGACGGTCGACCGTGAACAGGGCCAGGACGGCGAGGATGGAAATCACGATGGCGTTCCGCCAACCGTGTTGCAGGACATAGTGGCCCATCTCGTGGCCAACCACGGCGCGCACTTCTGCCAGGTCGGCGCCCTTGGCGAACATCACGTCGCTCATGGCGATGCGCGTACTGCCGAAGAGGCCCGCCACATTTGCGGTGTAGCGGTTCGACTGGCGCGATCCGTCGTAGATGAAGATGCGGTCTGAAGGGACGCCATTGGCCTTGGCGAGGGTAACGACGGCGTCACGGACAGGTCCTGGTGGCGCGGGTTCGTATCGGTTGAAGAGCGGGGCTATGTAGACAGGCGCCACAACCATCATGACGACGGATCCTGCGGCGATGAGGGCAGCAGACCAGA
>CAIWHQ010000067.1 GCA_903912465.1 uncultured Alphaproteobacteria bacterium
CCCTGTCGGATTGGGAACGCGCCTACCGGGGGCCGGGCCGGACGCGGACGGTCTGCTGCTACCCTACCGTCGAAGGCCTCGTCCAGGCCCATGCCCAGGCCATCCGCTCGGCCTGGGAGAAAGGCGGGCGGCCCGAGGGTCTGAGGCTCCTGTTCTCGGCCCACGGGCTACCAGAGACCGTTGTGGCCGGCGGGGATCCCTATCAGGTCCAGATCGAGGCGACAGCCGCGGCCGTTGCTGCCCGCCTTCCGGAGTTCCCGGACTGGCGCATCAGCTATCAGAGTCGGGTCGGGCCCCTGAAATGGATCGGTCCCGCCACGGACGACGAAATCCGCAGGGCAGGCGCGGAAAGCCGGGGTGTGATCGTCTCGCCGATCGCCTTTGTCTCCGAGCATGTCGAGACCCTGGTCGAGCTGGACCATGAGTACGCCGAACTGGCTCACGAGGCGGGCTGCCCGGTCTGGATACGGGCCGCGACACCGGGGATCGACCCGGACTTCATCAAGGCCCTGGGGGGAGCCGTGGACCGGGCGCTCGGCCGGGCTTCGGGTCCTGCGCCGGACGGTGGCTGGACCTGTCCGTCGTCGTGCAAGCGGTGCCCGGTCGGACAGTTGGCAAAGAAGAGCCGTCGATGAACCTCTACGACCTGCTGCGCGGGCTCCACATCCTGGCTGTGATCGCCTGGATGGCCGGTCTGTTGTACCTGCCGCGGCTCTTCGCCTATCACACGAACGCGACGCCGGGGTCGGAGATGGACCTGACCTTCCAAACCATGGAGCTCAAGCTCTACAGGATCATCATGGGGCCAGCGATGATCGCCTCCCTGCTGCTGGGCTTGGGACTCATCTGGGTGAACGCCACGCAGAGGTTGGGCGGGTGGGGCTCCCTGCTCGAGGGCTGGATGCTGGTGAAGCTTGCCGGGGTCGTCTTCCTGATCGGCTGGCATCACTTCCTGGGTGCCGCGCAAAAGCGTTTCGTCGCCGGAACCAACACCCGGTCGAACCGTTTCTGGCGCGCTACGAACGAACTTCCCTTCCTGGCCGCCATTGTCATGGTGCTGGCGGTTACCCTGGAATTCGGGCGCTAGAGCCCGCCGCGCGCCAGAATACCTGTCAAAATACCTGTCAAAACCCCGGTGGGCCGGCCACCGGGCTTGACCCGACGCCCCTGCTGTGGTTCGGCTGACCCGCTTCCCTCCGCCCCGACCGGGGCCGGGTGCCCCCGCCTCTTGCCGGTCTCACGCGCCATCCCAGGGATTGGCCAGAGCTCCCGGAACGAAAACATTTGAACGGACCTGGGCGATACCGCTCAGGATCCCCCGTCGCCGGCGGAGACGCCTGGCGCCGTCAGGACTGCGCATCATGTCTGAAGACACCCTTTCCACCGACCCCGCCGACCTAGTTGAAGCCATCGAGGACGCCTCGCTTGACGCGGACCCCGGCTCTGCCGAGGACGATGAACCCACGCAGGCCGCACAGGCCATCGCCGCCATGGGCCTGACGCGCATGTCGCTTCAGGAGCTGAAGGATAAATCCCCAGCCGACCTGCTGTCCTTTGCCGAGACCCTGGAGATCGAGAACGCGAACTCCATGCGCAAGCAGGACATGATGTTCGCCATCCTCAAGGTTCTGGCCGAGGAGGGCGTGGAAATCTCGGGCTCCGGCACCATGGAGGTCCTGCCCGACGGCTTCGGCTTCCTGCGGTCCCCGGAGGCCAACTATCTTCCCGGCCCCGACGACATCTATGTCAGCCCCTCCCAGATCCGGAAGTTCGGCCTTCGCACCGGCGACACGGTCGACGGGGGCGTGCGAGCCCCCCGGGAAGGCGAGCGCTATTTCGCCCTGGTCAAGGTGGACCAGATCAATTTCGAGCCCCCGGAGAACGTCCGTCACAAGGTCCTGTTCGACAACCTGACCCCCCTCTACCCGCAGGAGCGGCTGAGGATGGAGATGGAGGATCCGACCCTGAAGGACCGGTCCGGCCGGGTCATCGACATCGTCGCGCCCCTTGGCAAGGGCCAGCGGTGCCTGATCGTCGCCCCACCCCGGGTCGGCAAGACGATCATGATGCAGAACATCGCCAAGGCGATCGCGGCCAACCACCCGGAATGCTACCTCATCGTGCTCCTGGTGGACGAGCGCCCCGAGGAAGTCACCGACATGCAGCGCACCGTGAAGGGCGAGGTCATCGCCTCGACCTTCGACGAGCCTGCCCAGCGGCACGTCCAGGTGGCCGAGATGGTGATCGAGAAGGCCAAGCGCCTGGTTGAGCACAAGCGGGACGTGGTCATCTTGCTCGACAACATCACTCGCCTGGGCCGGGCCTACAACACCACGGTGCCGTCCTCCGGCAAGGTCCTGACCGGGGGCGTCGATGCCAACGCCCTCCAGCGGCCCAAGCGCTTCTTCGGCGCAGCGCGGAACATCGAGGAAGGCGGGTCCCTGACCATCATCTCCACGGCCCTGATCGACACCGGCAGCCGGATGGACGAGGTGATCTTCGAGGAGTTCAAGGGCACCGGGAACTCGGAAATCGTTCTGGACCGGAAGGTGGCGGACAAGCGCATCTACCCGGCCATCGATATCCTCAAGTCCGGCACCCGGAAGGACGAACTCATCACGCCGCCCGGTCAGCTGACCAAGACCCACGTCCTGCGCCGGATCCTGGCCCCCATGGGCGCCCAGGACGCCATCGAGTTCCTCCTCGACAAGCTGCGTCAGTCGAAGAACAACGACGACTTCTTCCAGTCCATGAACACCTGACCATCTGCAGACCGGCGTTCCACGTGAAACACCGGCCGTGCGTCCCTGTTCAGGGAATGAGCAGGGTCGAGCCGACGGTCTGGCGGGACTCCAGGGCCTCGTGAGCCGCCCGGGCCTGGCTGAGGGGGAAGGTCTGGCCGATCTCGATGGAGATTTCCCCGGCACCGATCCGGCTGAAGACGGCCGCGGCGCTGGCGTCGAGCTCTTCGGTGGTGGAGACGTAGTCCCCCAGGGTCGGGCGGGTGAAGAAGAGGGATCCCATCCGCATCAGCCGGGCCGGCTCCACGGCAGGCGGCGAGCCTGAGGCGTTGCCGAAGCTGACAAAGGTTCCCCGCCGGGCCAGGCTGGCCAGGGTGCCCTCAAAGGTGGAGGCCCCGACGGAGTCATAGGCGACTGGCACCCCCGCGCCGCCGGTTATGCGGCGGACCTCCGCAGCGACGTCCTGCTCCCCGTAGAGGATGACGTGGTGCGCGCCCAGGTCCCGCACGCGCTCGGCCTTGGCAGGGCTTCCGGCGGTAGCGATCACCTCGGCGCCCAGGGCCCGGGCCCACTGGACCAGGATCTGTCCCACGCCTCCGGCGGCGGCGTGGATGAGCACCGGCTCCCCGGCCCGCAGGGGCCGACAGCGCAGCAACAGAAATTCGGCGGTCATGCCCTTCAGCAGGGCGGCCGCCGCCGTGCGCTCATCCACGCCCTGGGGGATCCGCACCGCGCGTCCCGCATCTACGAGGTGGAGGTCGGCATAGGCGCCAATGGGCCCCGAGGCGAAGGCCACCCGGTCCCCCGGGGCGAAACGCTCAACGCCCTCCCCCGTGGCGAGGACCTCGCCGGCGCCCTCCATACCCAGTCCGGAGGGCAGCTTCAGGGGATAGAGGCCCGAGCGGTGGTAGGTGTCGATATAGTTGACGCCGATGGCCACCTGCCGGACCAGGATCTGGCCGGGGCCAGGCCGGGGGTCGGGGAGCTCGACGAGGTCGAGGACATCGGGACCGCCGGTGGCGGTGAAGCGGATGGCGCGCATGGCTCAGGTCTCTCCGAGATGGCCGTGGAGGAAGGCCAGGGACCATGCCCCGGCGAGGCTGTCGGTGATATCGCGAAAGATGGCGTGGATACCGAAGATCGCCGGGACGACCTTCTCCGACACTTAGGCCCGCCGGCGCCTGTGCGGAAGGTGGTTTTGCGATCCCCGCAGGCCGCGCTATCCTGATCGTGTCACTGGAGGCCCCGCCATGAAGATTACTGTCGAGATCGACTGCTCCCCCGTCGAGGCCCGGGCCTTTCTGGGCCTGCCTGATGTCAGCGCCCTGAACGCGCGGTTGGTCGAGGAAA
>CAIWHQ010000068.1 GCA_903912465.1 uncultured Alphaproteobacteria bacterium
ATCGTCGGTGCCGTGACGGCCCTCTCCAGGCTCTGGCACCTGGACGAGGCGCTGCCCGTGGCAGGCGCGACGACCTAGATCAGCGAACTCCTGGACCCGGTGACATCGTCATAGCGATGGACCCGCACGGCCTGGACCCGGCCGTGCGGAACCCAATGACAGGTCTACGATTCCACAAGTGCCACCGAACGGATTGCCCTGGGCGAAGGCAGAACGGCACCTTCCTATGCGACGATCCCGCCCGGACAGTTCCTCGCAAGGGGTGCTCGATCGCCAAGGGGTAAGCGTCCGGCCTGGCGCGTAAACCGACAGCGGGCGCTTACTGGAATCTCCTGTTTTGGCGGCTAGCTGACAGTCTGGTTTTGGCGCATCTTCGGTGGAAGCCGACATTCAAGAGGGCATGTGGAATGTCGAAAGGTTTCAGGATGAAGCCATTTCACCTGCTGATTGTCGTTGCAGCCTTGTTCGGTAGTTGGCCTGCAACCGCAAGCCCGGCAGCTCCGGATGCAAACGCCATAGGGGCTCGGGTCAATCGCGAGTTACGCGTGGCCGCCATCGCGCAAAAAATCCTCGCCGCCAATCTTGAGTCTTGCCCGCGGAAGTCGCTTCAATATGGCTTGGGGCTCGCGCGGCTTGACGAGGCATCGAGTCCTCAACTTCGTGTGGCTCTGACCGAGGCGCTTGGCTTACGTGAGTATCCGACAGCGTTCGCAGTCGTGCCTGGCAGTGCTGGCGAACTCGCCGGAATTCGCGCAGGTGATCGAATAGTTGCGATAAATGGCGTTAAATGGCCGACTGGGGACGGACTAGATGTATCAGCGCGAAAGGCTTTTTGGGATGCATTCCAATCCGGCCAGCAGTCTGCCGTTCTGCAAGTCGATGCCCAACGCGGGGATCAACCCTTTCAGTTCCATTTGACTGGAAAACCTTCCTGTACAGCCAGTGTTGTCCTCATCAACCAGAGCTCGGAAAACGCCACCACTTTCGGGTCGCGCATAGAAATTCACTCGGCCTTAGAGGCCTTGTTGCAAGACGATTCCGAGCTGGCCTTCATCATCAGTCATGAGGTGGCTCATGTCATCTTGGAGCACACAGGTCCGGGAAAGGAAGCGCAGATCAGGGACAAGGTTGTACGTCAGCGAATTGAAATTGAAGCCGATGAGCTTGGCGTATTGTTGATGGCACGCGCAGGCTTTGATCCCGCTGCGGCGGCGCGAGCCGAAAGCCGAAGGTACCAAAAAAATGGTCCTGTCACACGTGGGCTGGGGCTGAACGGTGTCTACATGCCGCCGAAAGAACGAGACGCTTTTCTCGCTAGGCGAGCGGATGAAGTTCGCCTGCAATTAGAAACAGAGGCCAGCGATCGCTAGGAGCGGCTCGGCCGATCCATAAGGTCCCATCCAGAGCCGGCCGGTGATCTCGCGGACGCCGACCCCGTCGCGGACGGGTCTCGATCACGAACGGCGCGACGCCCCCCACTCACATCATCCGGCATCAATCCACGAACCAAAGCCGCTCTCCTCCAAGGGCAGCCTGGCCTCAACGATCAGATGATTTGGCGAATCCACTTCGCCAGCAGAGCCTAGATCAGCGAACTCTTGGACCCGGTCACCTCGTCATAGCGATGGACCCGCACGGCTTGGACCAGGCCGAAGCCGATCATCACTGTCAGCATGACCGAGCCCCCATAGGACAGGAGGGGCATGGGCACGCCGACCACCGGTGCCATGCCCATCACCATCGCCCCGTTGATCAGCACATAGAGGGCGAAGGTCGAGGTGACCCCCGCCGCCGTCAGGCGACCGAAGTGCGAGTGCGCCACCGAGGCTGTGCGCAGGGACGTGAAGATGACGGCGCAATAGAGCAGCAGCACCGCCATGCAGCCGAGGAACCCGAATTCCTCGGCAAGGGTGGCGAAGATGAAGTCCGTCTGTTTCTCCGGAAGGAAGTTGAGCTGGCTTTGGGAACCCAGGCCATAGCCCTTGCCCATGAGGCCACCGGAGCCCAGGGCGATCTTGGACTGGAGGATATGGTAGCCGGAGCCCGAGGGGTCGCTCTCCGGGTTCAGGAAGGTCATGATCCTCTGCCTCTGGTAGTCATGGAGGCCGAAGAGAATGAAGGGCGGCAGGGCGGCCAGGGCCAGCCCCGCCCCCGCGAAGATGACCCGCCAGGACAGGCCGGCCAGGACCACCACCGTCAGGCCGGTCAGGGCCAGCAGCATGGCGGTCCCAAGGTCGGGCTGGTGGGCGACCAGCAGGGTCGGGGCGGCGATGATGGCCACAGGGATCAGCAGATACCAGGACAGGCGCGCCCGGTCCGCTGAGAGGCCGTGATAGAAGCGGCCAAGGGCCAGGACGAGGCCCAGCTTCATGATCTCCGAGGGCTGGAAACTCCCAAGGGGCCCCAGGTCCAGCCACCTCTGCGCGCCCATGCGGACGTCGCCGACCACCTCCACCGCGATGAGCAGGATGAGGCCAAGGGCGTAGAGCGGATAGGCCACCGCCGCCCAGACCCTGAGGTCAATGACGGCCAGGGCCACCATCAAGGCGAAGGCCACGCCAAAGCGGATCAGGTGGTTGGCCGCCCAGGGCTCCCAGCTGGAGCCAGCGATGGAGAACATCATCAGGGCGCCGGCACCCGCGATCAGGATCAGGGCGAGGGAGAAGACGCGGTCGATCTCGAGGAGCTTGTCGATCAGCCGGCCGCGCTCGGCCCGGGAAGTCAATCCGCCGAAGGTCATGCGGGTGCCTCCGGTATAGCCGGTCCCTGGGCGACGGTCGCCGCCGGAGCCGGAGGTCGCTCGATCCGGCCGCGAAGCTCGGGATCCTGCAACAGGGCCAGCCGCATGAGGTCCCGGGCCCGGGGCGCCGCCGCCTGGGCACCGAAGCCCCCATGCTCCACCAGGACCGCCACCGCATAGCGCGGCGCGTCATGGGGGGCAAAGCCGACGAACCAGGCGTGGTCGCGCAGATGCCAGGGACCGTTGGTGCCGTGGACGCCCCGTCCGCCATTGTAGTTGTAGCCCTGCGCCGTTCCGGTCTTGCCGGCCATCCGGATGTCGCCCAGGCCGATCTGGCCGGTTCGTGCCGCCGTCCCCCGGGTGGTCACCGAGGCCATGGCCTCGCGGACCAAGGCCATATGGTCAGGGTTGAACCCCAGGTCGGGCGCTGCGGAGCCCTCGGGCGTGGGTACACCGCCGATGGAGCGGATCAGGCGGGGCGACAGGGCCTTGCGGCCGTTGGCTATGCGGGCCGTCATCACGCATTGCTGCAGGGCGTTGACCAGGGTGTAGCCCTGTCCGATCCCCATGCTGGGGGTTTCTCCCGGATGCCAGACCGGGTCCCGCTTGAAGGTACGCCTCTTGTACTCGGTGTCGGGTATCAGGCCCTTGCGCTGGCCGGGGATCCCGATGTCAAAGGTCTCGCCAAGGCCGAACCGCCGGGCCACCGCCGCGATCCGGTCCGGTCCCAGCTTGAGGGAGATGGTGTAGAAATAGGTGTCGCACGAGCTCGAGATGGCGTCGTGCATGTTGGTGCGGCCGTGGACGCCGTCGCACCGCCAGCGGCGATTGCCGAAGTTCCAGAAGCCCGGGCAGCTGATCGTCATCTTGGGATCGATGCCATGCTCCAGGGCGGCGATGGCGACCAGGGTCTTGAAGGTCGAGCCCGGCGGATAGGTGGCAGTCAGCGCCTTGTTGAACAGGGGCTTGTGGTCATACTCGGCAAGGGCGCGGTACTCCGTCCCGCTGAGACCGCGGACGAAGCGATTGGCGTCGAAGCTGGGCGCCGAGATCAGGGTCAGGACATCGCCCGACCGGCAATCCATCAATACCGCCGCACCGCTCTCCTCGCCGAAAGACTCCAGGCCGCGGAGCTGGAGGTCCATGTCGAGGCTGAGCTGGACCTCTTTCCCGGCGAGCGCCGGAATGTCGCCACCTGGTGCCAGGCGTACCTGCCGGCCGCGGGCATCAACCTCGACCTTCTGCGCGCCCGGGCGGCCTCTCAGCGTCAGGTCGAGGGACTTCTCCAGCCCCTGGCGGCCGATCCGGAACCCCGGATGCAGCATCATGGGCTCGGAGTTGGGGCCGGTCTCGGTGATGTCCTCCTTGTTCACCTTGGCCACATAGCCGATCACGTGGGCGAAGGCGCCGCCATGCGGATAGACCCGCACCTCGCCCATGTCGGCCGTGACTCCGGGAAGCTCCGTGGCGCGGATGTTCACCGCCGAGAACTGTTCCCAGGTGATGTCCTCCATGATCGCCACCGGCGTGCTGCGAGGCGCATTGCCGATGTCCCGGAGGATGCGTTGGCGCCGGGCGTCGTCCATGGGCAGGTAGGCCGCCAGGGTCGAGATCATGGCATCGGGGTCCTGGTCCTTCTGGCGGGCGTAGAGCAGCCGGAAGTTGGGACGGTTGGTGGCCAGGATGGCGCCATTCCGGTCGGTGATCACTCCGCGTGGTGGGGGCACCAGCCGGAAGTTGAACTGGTTCGAGGTCGACAGCTTGGCGTAGCGGTCGTTTTCGACGAGCTGGAGCGAGGCGAGGCGCGCGCCGAGGGCGGCCACCCCCAGGGCGATTCCGCCGCCGAGCAGGAAGGTCCGCCGGTGGAAAACGCTCTGCCGGGCGTTGACGTCGGAGAGGATGATCGAGGGCTGGGTCATCGCGGTCAGCGGAACCGGACGTCGGCGTCGCGGAAGCGCGAGATCAGCCAGACGGCGAAGGGAAAGAGCAGGACGGTGGACAGCCACTGCAGGCCGGTCGCCGCAAGGGCGGGTGGGCTTCCGGTCACGGCGGCGGCGATCAGCCAGCCCACGCCCTGGGCGACGAGGCAGGTGACCGCATACCAGGCCCCCAGTACGAGGTTCGACTGGCCCGCAAGAACGTTGCGGATGGCCAGGACCGGCAGGTAGCCCGCCAGCAGTGAGATCGCCCACAGTCCGGACGGGGCGCCCCAGAGCACGTCGAGGGCGAGGCCGCCCAGCAGCAGGGCGAAGGCCGGAGCCAGGGCCGGGCGGATGACCCCCCAGGCAAAGGCCGGGACCATCAGGGTTACGGGTTCCGGAAGCGGCAGGCCGAGCAGGTGGATCGGCGTCGCCAGGACCAGGCTCAACGCCAGGCCGGCCAGGAGCGGTGCCCCGACCCAGCGGGAGAGTCTCAGGGGACGCGCAACGGCGGTCATGCGGCAGGCTCCCGGGCAGGTGCAGGCTGGGCGGCCGGGGGCGGCGCAGGCCTTGCCTGAGGGGGGTTCGCCTGAACGGGCGCGGCCTGAGTGGGCCTTGCCTGAACGGGCGCTGCCTGAGTGGGCCTTGCCTGAACGGGCTTTGCCTGAGTGGGCTTTGCCTGAGCGGGCTTCGGTGTCGGAACGGGAAGGGCGGGCACCGGGGTCGGCGGCGGCGGCGGCGAGGGTCGGCTCAGGGTGCGCAGGTCCTCGAGCGTCACAAAGTCCTCGAACAACACGATCCGGACATAGTCGATGGGCGCGGCGTCAGTGGCCAGGCGGACCCGCCATCCCCCGTCGGCACCGCGGACGACGCGGCCGACCGCAAAGCCACGGGGCAGGACGCCGCCATCCCCGGAGGTCAGGACCAGATCGCCCTCCTTCGCCGCGTCCCGTCCCCTCAGGTAGGACAGTTCCGGCGCCCAGCCACCATCCCCAGTCAGGATCGCCCGGGCCCGGGTGCGCTGGATCATGACCGGGGTGCGGGAGGCGGCGTCGGTCAGCATGAGCATCCGGCTGATCCGAGGCGTCACACCGATCACCCGGCCCGCCAGGCCGTTCTCGGTCAGCACCGGATGGCCGACCTTCACG
This sequence comes from uncultured Alphaproteobacteria bacterium, assembly GCA_903912465.1. Taxonomy (GTDB): domain Bacteria; phylum Pseudomonadota; class Alphaproteobacteria; order Caulobacterales; family Caulobacteraceae; genus Phenylobacterium. Next base: position 5,808 of record CAIWHQ010000068.1, read on the forward strand.
CCGCGTTCCGATCCGGCGTTGATGAGGCGGGTGTTGGCGTAGGGGCCCCGGCTCTCGCTCACCGCCCTTGCGGTGACCATGGGCGCGGGCGGGTCCAGGGTCAGGCCCAGGAGGGCGCGGTATCGGGCGTTCTCGTCCTCGAGAGTGACCGCCTTCTCACGCCAGGTGCGGGCGGCAGCCAGCTCAGTCTTCAGGCGACGGTTCTCGGACGCCGCGAAGAAGTAGCCGGAGATCCCCTGCCCGACACCCCCCATCCAGCGGACGGGAGCGGCCAGGGCACCGGTGACCGGTGCCACCACCTGGTCCGAGGCCCTGCGCAGGGCGCTGGAAGCGCCCGTCTGGTAGGTTTGTCGCCGGTCCGCCATCAAGAGGGCGAAGGCCACCAGGAGGGCCACCACGGCGGCGGCGGCCGCACCCAGGAGAAGGGGCAGCCTTACCTCGCCGAAGGGATTGTCCCTGAAAGACACGGAACCGACGATCTCCCCGGGGCCCCGACCGAAGGACGCCCCACTGCTCTGCGCTGCCGACCAGCTCCGCCTAGATTTCCCGTTCCCGTGATTCCCGCCAGAGCCGCGTCAGGCCGCGCCGGCGTCCATCACGCTCTTCATCCAGGCCGGATGCTCGAGCACCTTGCCGCAACCCAGGGCCACGCAGGAGAGCGGATCGTCGGCGACGGTGACCGGCAGGCCGGTATGGTCACGGATCTCGGCGTCCAGCCCCCTCAGGAGGGCACCGCCGCCCGTGAGCATGATGCCCTTGTCTGCAATGTCGGACGCCAGCTCCGGCGGCGTGGACTCCAGGGCCATCTTCACGGCTTCGACAATCTGGGACACCGGCTCCGAAAGCGCTTCGGCCGCCTGCCTCTCGGCCACGCGGACCTCCCGCGGGACGCCCTGCATGAGGTCGCGGCCCTTGACGTCGATGGCCAGGCCGTCGCCCTCCTCGGGCACCCGGGCGGTGCCGATTTCCTTCTTGATCCGCTCGGCCGTGGTCTCGCCGATGAGCAGGTTATAGTTGCGGCGCATGTACGAAATGATCGCCTCGTCCATGATGTCGCCGCCAACCCGGACCGAGCGGGAATAGACAACGCCCGAGAGGGAGAGCACCGCCACTTCTGTGGTACCGCCGCCGATGTCCACAACCATTGAACCCGTGGCCTCGTGGATCGGCAGGCCGGCGCCGATGGCCGCCGCCATGGGCTCATCCATCAGGGCCACGCGGCGCGCACCGGCGTTCAGGCAGCTGTCCTTGATGGCCCGGCGTTCCACCGCCGTGGCACCCGAGGGCACGCAGACGATGACCTTGGGGTTCACGAAGCCCTTGTGGTTGTGAACCTTGCGGATGAAGTACTTGATCATCTCCTCGGCGACTTCGAAGTCGGCGATGACGCCGTCGCGGAGGGGGCGGATGGCCTCCATGTGGCCGGGGGTCCGGCCGAGCATCTGCTTGGCTTCGAGGCCGACCGCATAGGTCTCCTTGCGCCCGCCGACCGTGCGCAGGGCGACCACCGAGGGCTCGTTCAGCACGATACCCCGACCCTTCATGTAGATGAGGGTGTTGGCGGTGCCGAGGTCGATGGCGATGTCCTTGGTGACAGAGCCGAAGAGAGACGAAAACATGCAGTTTCCCGGAGGCGGAGGGCGGCGTCGGAGGGGCCTTGCGAGGGTCTGGATCCGCGGGCTTCATCGCCTCCCCTGGCGCGCGCCGACGGACCCGGCCCTGGCCGGGCGGATCAGATCGTCCTCTGCCCTGCGAATGGGGTGAATTCAAGACGAATCCGTCCCCATCGACTCCGTCGGCCTGCGGATTCCCTCCAGCCCCGTCAGTTCAGGGCCGTGACCACCACTCCAAGGGCCGTGGCCGCGCCGGCGACCAGCTGCCGGGCCGTCAGTTTCTCCCGGAACAGGGTCCGGCCCGCCAGGGCGGCGATCGGGGCCTCGATCACCCCCACCGCACGGACAGGGCCCGGAGGTGCCATGGCGAGGGCCGAGAACCAGAGGGCGGAAGCCCCGGCCCCGCAGGCGCCCGCGCCCAGGGATGGCCGCCAGGCGGCGAACACAGCCCTCAGGGCCGCCGGATTCAACACGGCCAGGGCACCGCCCAGCACAGTCGACTGTATCGCCTGGGCGGCCACCACCGAGCCGATTCCAGCGAAGACAGGATGTTGCGGCTCCAGGGCCAGGCCGGCCTGGCGGTAGCCGTTCATCGAGATGGCGAAGAAGACGGCGGCGGCCAGGCCCAGCAGGGCGCCGGAGTCCAGGGTCCGGATTCCGGCCCGGGGCCAGGACAGGACCAGGAGGCCCGCCGAGGTTACGGCCACGCCCAGCCACTGGGCCGGATGCATGGTGTCACCGAAGGCCAGCCAGCCCAACAGGGCCCCAATGGGCAGGGCCGCCTGCTGGAGGAAGGTG
>CAIWHQ010000069.1 GCA_903912465.1 uncultured Alphaproteobacteria bacterium
GCAAGCCCCTCGAGTTCGACCGGAGATAGCCCCGCCTTCCACTCTGCATTGAGCAGACGCAGGGTCGCTGCGGCGTCCGCCGATCCTCCGCCCACGCCCGATGCTACAGGCAGGCGCTTGTCCAGGACCAGGGCTGGCAGCGGCCTGCGACGACCCAGGTGTTCAGCCAGATGGCGGGCGGCGCGCACGACCAGGTTGTCGGCATCTCCGAGGCCGGAGGCAAAGGGTCCCGTCAGGCGAAGCGGCGGCTCGGAACCCGACGCGATCGACACCTCGTCTCCCACGTCTGCGAAGACCATCAGGCTGTTGATCGGATGAAAACCGTCTGACCTGAGCGGCCCAACGTGCAGATAGAGGTTGATCTTGGCAGGCGCGAAGGCGCGGGCGCTCATGGGAAGGATCAGGGCTTCCGGGCGGGAGGGACCGGTGCCGGGCCCAGGCCCTGGGCGAGCTTGCGCTCAACTTCCGCCCGGATCTTCGCATCCGGCTCCAAGGTCAGAACTCGTTTCCACTGGAAACCCGCCTCGTCCCGCCTGCCGACCCGCCAATAGGCATCGCCCAGGTGGTTGTTGAGCTCGGGATCGCCAGGCTGAAGCTCCACGGCCTGCTCCAGCGTTTCGACCGCCCGCGGATAGTCGCCCAGGCGGAAATAGGCCCAGCCCAGACTGTCGACCATAGCCCCGGACCGGGGGTTCTGGCTGACGGCCCGGCGAACCAGTTCGAGCGCCTTCTCCAGGTTCTCACCCCGGTCGATCCAGGAATAGCCGAGATAGTTCAGGAGTTCCGGCTCATCAGGATTCAGGGCCAGGGCCGCGGTCAGATCCTTCTCCGCCTCCGGCCAGCGTCCGGCCCGTTCAAGGGAGACGCCGCGGGCATAGAGGAGGCGCCAGTCCTTTGGCGAGGCCGCCAGTACAGGCGACAGGACATCGGCGGACTCCGAGAATTTGTCATTGGCCCTCAGGAGGTCCGAGAGATTGACCACCGCTTCGAGGTCACCGCCCGCCGCGGCCTGCCGGGCGAGGCGCAGGGCGGTCTCAGGCTCGCCGGCCCGCTGGTGGCTCCAGGCCAGCTTGGCCTGGGCGGTTGCGTGTTCTGGAACGCCGGTCGGGACCCTTGCATAGGCGGCCCGGGCGTCGTCGATCAGGCCGACAGCCTCAAGCCGGTCTCCCACGAGCAGCCAGGCCCCGTAGTTTTCGGGATCGAGGCGAAGGGTGAGCCGCAGATAGGCCATTCCCAGCTGGTCCTGGCCGGCGACGACGAGGGCTGCCGCGAGAGGGGTCAGGGATTGAGAAGCGCCTTGCCTGAGCGTGGGTAGCGGCTCGGCGCGACCCGCCGCCGCCCGCGACCGCGCGGCAGTAAGCGCGCCGTTGCGGGGATCGGTCGCCAGCAGGCGATCATAGAGGGCGATGGCCTCCGGCCCGCGCTTGCGGCGCTCAAGGAAGCCGCCGTAGGCGAGCACCGAGGTCAAGCTCGGCGAGTCCCCGCCGGAAAGCACCTTGAAGTTGGTTTCCGCCTCATCGAACCGGTTCTGGTGCTCGAAGAGCCGGGCCTGGCCAAGCAGGCCGAAGACATCGACGATGCGGTCTCCCGGCGACTGGGGTCGGACCGCCTGTCCCTCAAGGTCGCCAGACATGGCGGCGGCCCAGGGCGCGAGGAGGGCCGCGGCGGAGCGGTGCGGGAAGACGACAGTATCCGGCGCAAGAAGGTCACGGACGGAACGGGCGCGCCCTGTCGCCATGCCCTCGACGGCCCGGACAATACGCCCAAGGGCCATGTTGGACGGCGAAACGCCTTCTGACACCGGCGCGAGTTTCGCTGCAGACGTCACGTCCCCGGCCAGGAGGGTGGCGACGAAGGCGCGTTCATCGGAGATGGCCGCAGCCTCGGGATCCAGCCGCCCGACCGCGCCGTAGTATCGGGAGGCCTCGACGTTGCGTCCGTCGTTGAGCGCGGCGCGTCCTGCCAGGAACTGGCCGTAGGGCGTAACGCCTACACCCTCGACAGGCGACACAGCCGGCACGGACGACGAGGCGCAGGCTGCCAGGGACGCAACCATGGCCGCCGCTACAAAGCGTCCGGCGACCCGTCCGAGTCCCTTGTGTCTCCAACGATCCATGGAGCGGGTGTTCACCTGTTCGCTCCGCCCGGCAAGTCTGCCTACATGTTCGGATAGTTGGGTCCGTCGCCGCCCTGGGGCGTCGTCCAGTTGATATTCTGCGACGGATCCTTGATGTCGCAGGTCTTGCAGTGAACGCAGTTCTGGAAGTTGATCTGGAACCGCGGGTTCGATCCCCCCTCGTCCGTCAGCACCTCGTAGACGCCCGCCGGGCAGTAGCGTTGGGCAGGCTCGGCATAGTTTGGCAGGTTGACGCTGATCGGGATCGAGGCGTCCTTCAGCTTCAGGTGCGCAGGCTGGTTCTCGTCGTGGTTGGTCGAAGACAGGAAGACCGAGGACAGCTTGTCAAAGCTCACCACGCCGTCGGGCTTGGGATAGGCGATCGGGGTGTAGTCCTTGGCGAGGCCGGTAGAGGCGGCGTCGGACTTGCCGTGCTTCAGGGTGCCAAAGAATGAGAAACCGCCCAGCATGTGAGCCAGGGTGGCGTCAGCACCCCCGAGGATCAGGCCAGGAACGGTGCCCCACTTCGACCAAAGGGGCTTGAAGTTGCGGACGGCGTGGAGTTCGCGGGCGATGGAAGAGGCCTTGTAGGCGGCCTCGTACTCGACCAGTTCATCGCCGCCCCGACCCGCCTGGATGGCACCGAAGGCTGCCTCCGCTGCCAGGACACCGCTCTTCACCGCATTGTGGGAGCCCTTGATCCGCGGCACGTTGACCATGCCTGCCGAACAGCCCAGCAGGGCGCCGCCCGGGAAGTAGAGCTGGGGCAAGGACTGCTCACCGCCCTCGGTGATGGCCCGGGCACCGTAGGAGACGCGCTCGCCTCCCTCGAGGTAAGGGCGGATCGCCGGATGGGTCTTGAACCGCTGGAACTCGTCGAAGGGTGAGAGATAGGGGTTCTTGTAGTTCAGGTGCACAACGAACCCGATGGACACGTAATTGTCCCCGAAGTGGTACA
>CAIWHQ010000070.1 GCA_903912465.1 uncultured Alphaproteobacteria bacterium
CAACTGTTCGTGGATCGCTTTTTCCTCGACCGACTTGGCCAGCACGGTTCCCAGGGCGGTCTTCAGGACGCCCCGGTCTTCCCAACCCACCACTTCGACCGTGCGCGCTGCGTCCATGGCCTCGGTGGTCGAGACCCCGGCGCCGGCGGACCGCAGGGCCCGGATATAGCGGGTGAGCGTCCGCTCCATCAGCGGCCGGCCTTGTCCCCGCCGTCCAGCAGGGCCTCCACCTTGCCCGACACCTCGGCGATGTCGGACTGCCGCTTGAGGATGACGTTCAGGGTTGAGCGCACCAGGACCGGGTCGAGGGAGTCGGCGTGCAGGAGGATCAGGGTGCGGGCCCAGTCGATGGTCTCGCTGATCGAGGGCAGCTTGCGGATATTCTCGCCCCGGACGGCCTGGATGAAGGCCACCAGGCGCTCCAGCAGCCGGTCGGAGACACCGGGAACCCGGGTGCGCACGATCCGCGCCTCCAGCTCGGCGTCCGGGAAGTCGATGTGCAGGTGCAGGCAGCGGCGCTTGAGGGCGTCGCCCAGCTCGCGGGTGGCGTTGGAGGTCAGCACCACCAGGGGCGGCACCTGGGCCGAGATCGTCCCGATTTCCGGCACGGTCACCTGGTAGTCCGAGAGGACCTCCAGCAGCAGGGCCTCGAACTCCTCGTCGGACTTGTCGATCTCGTCGATCAGCAGGACCGAGCCCGTCGATTGCTCCATGGCTTTCAGGAGGGGGCGCGGCTCCAGGAAGTCGCGGGAGAAGAAGATGTCCTGGAAGCCACTCAGCTTGTGCAGGGCCTCGTCGAGGCTGTCGGCGTCCTCGACCAGGTGGCCGATCTTGTCCTTGAGGATCTGGGTGTAGAGGAGCTGCTTGCCGTACTTCCACTCGTACAGGGCCTTGGACTCGTCCAGGCCCTCGTAGCACTGCATCCGGATCAGGGGCTGGTCCAGGCCCAGGGCCACCGAGCGGGCGAGGTCTGTCTTGCCGACCCCGGCGGGCCCCTCGATCAGGACCGGCTTGCGCAGATGGTGGGCCAGGTAGACGGCGGTGGCGATCTCCGGAGTGGCGATGTATCCCGACTGCGCCAGCATGGACATGACCGCCTCAACGGAGGCTAGGCCCTCCGGCGTCTCCACACTTTTCGCCGCACCCGTCACCGCATCCGTCATCTTGTCTCCCCCGCCCGCCGTTCACGGGTCCTGATCATTTCCGGTCTGGCGGAGCATTAGCGGACAGATCCGCCGAGACCAACCGTCATCCCTTCCTTGCCCGGGGAATTTGAATAAGGTGTATGGAGCGACCGTAGAGTCCGGGGGGTCCATGAAGCTCTATCACTGCGCCGATGCGCGATCCCTGCGCCCCCTCTGGGCGCTGGAGGAGCTGGGCGCCGACTACGAGCTGGTCAACATGGCCTTCCCGCCCCGGGCGACCTATTCCGGCTACCTCAGCATAAACCCCCTGGGCACGGTGCCGACCTTTGTCGACGGCGACGTCACCCTCACCGAGTCCACGGGCATCTGCCATTACCTGGGCGAGAAGTTCGCGCCCACGGACCTGCGGGTCGATCCCGCCGAGCCGGCCTACGGCGAGTACCTGAACTGGATGTACCGCAGCGATGCGACCCTGACCTTTCCCCAGACCATCGTGCTCAGATACACGCGCCTTGAGCCCAAAGAACGTCGCCTGCCCCAGGCGGCGGAGGACTACACGGTCTGGTACCTGTCGCGCCTGCGCAGCGTTGAGGCGGCCCTCGAGGACAGGGAGTTCCTGTGCGCCGGCCGCTTCACAATGGCCGACATCGCCGTCCACTACGCCCTCTTCCTGGGCGAGACCCTGGGCCTGGCGGAGCGCTACAAGCCCCGCTCCCGGGACTATCTGGAGAGGCTCAAGGAACGCCCGGCCCTTCGGAGGGCCCGGGAAAAACAGGCCGCCGGGGCGGACTGATCGAATTTCTATGCAGGCACAAGCCAGGGGCGCCGGCCCCGCGGGAGCAAGACCATGAGCACAGTTGACCCCAAGGACCTTGCGGCCTTCTCCGAGCAGGCCGACGCCTGGTTCGCCGAGAACGTCGCGCGCGATCCCGGCTTCATGCTGCCCCTGACCTTCATGGAGGTCGGCACGGATGCGCAGTTCAACTTCCTGCGGGACTGGCAGAACAAGGTCTGGGAGGCTGGCTACCTGGGGGCCGCCTGGCCGAAGGCCTATGGCGGCGGCGGGCTTCCGCAGGCCTTCCAGAACGCCGCCACCCGGGCCATGCGAAAGCGCCAGGGCCCGATCATGCTCAACGCCATCGGCCTGAACTGGGCCGGGCCCCTCCTGTTGGAGATGGGGAC
>CAIWHQ010000071.1 GCA_903912465.1 uncultured Alphaproteobacteria bacterium
AGGTGCGAGACGCGACGGGCGCGCGCAAGGAAGCCAGGCAGAGAATGCAGGCGGCCTCGGGTCACCCACAGGGCGAGTGAGGCGGCCCATTCCGGCCTCAGACATTGCCCGAACCTCCAATGCTGGCTAGCGTCCCCCTGAGATGCTCCGCAGGCGCGGGGCGAACCAGGAGACACAGATGGCCAATGGGGGGATTTTCCGACGCAAGTCCGTCGCCCAGATCCAGTCCGAGCATGAGCATGGGGAGCTTAAGCGCACCCTCGGGGCGCTTAACCTCACCCTGCTCGGTATCGGCTGCATCATCGGGACGGGAATCTTCGTCCTGACCGGCCGCGCCGCTGCCGAGTTCGCCGGGCCGGGGATCATGATCTCCTTCATCATCACCGGCACGCTCTGCGCCTTCGTAGCCCTCTGCTATGCCGAACTGGCCTCGGTGCTACCTGTCTCTGGATCCGCCTATTCCTACTCCTACGCCTCCATGGGCGAGATCGTCGCCTGGGTCATGGGCCTGCTCCTGATCCTGGAGTATGGCCTTGCAGGATCCACTGTTGCGGTGGGCTGGTCGGGCTACCTTGTAAGTCTGCTGAAGGACATTGGGATCGTGATCCCGCCCGCGTTCACGGCGGCACCCGGTGTGGCAGTCAAGGACGCCTCGGGCGCTGTGATCGCAACGGGGATCATGAACCTTCCCGCCATGGTTGCCCTTCTCGCCGTGACGGGCCTGTTGGTCAGGGGCGTGTCGGAGTCCACGACAGTCAACAACATCGTCGTGGTGATCAAGGTGGCCGTGGTGGTCGCCTTCATCGGGATCGGCGCCTTCCACGTTAACCCCGAACTGTGGAGCCCGCTGATCCCGCCCCAGGTCCCAGCGCCTCCCGCAGGTACGCCCATGGACATCTGGAGCCAGATCTGGCGGGCCCTGGGAGGAATCATCAGCGGCGATACCGACTCCCGCTTCGGGGTCAGCGGCATCATTCAAGCCGCTGCGGTCATCTTCTTCGCCTACCTCGGCTTCGAAGCGGTCTCAACCGCCGGTGCCGAGAGCCGCAACCCGGCCCGCGATATGCCGATCGGCATCCTGGCGTCACTGGCCATCTGCACCGTCCTCTACATCCTGACGTCGGCCGTGCTGGTGGGCATCGTGCCCTATCAGTCCCTCGACAACCCCGCGCCCATCGCCCTGGCGGTGGACGCGATCGGCTTGGGCTGGTTCGCCATCCTGGTGAAGATCGGGGCCCTCGCCGGCCTGTCCTCGGTGATGCTGGTCCTTCTCTATGGCCAGACCCGGATCTTCTACACCATGAGCCGGGACGGCCTGCTTCCCGACGTCCTGTCCCGGGTGCACCCGAAGTTCCAGACGCCATGGGTCAACACCATCCTGGTCGGCGTTCTGGCCTGTCTGGCCGCTGGCTTCATGTCCCTCGACAAGCTGTCGGACCTGTCCAACGTCGGCGCGCTGACGGCCTTTGGCGTGGTCTGCGCGACAGTGATCTACCTCCGCATAGCCTCGCCTCACCTTGAACGCCCGTTCAAGGTTCCGCTCTACCCGGTGGTCCCGATCCTGGGCGTGCTGATGTGTGGCCTGCTGCTGCTCACCCTCATGAGGACAGACCACACCCGGAACTTCTTCCTCGGCTACCTCGTCATCGGCATCGTGGTCTATTTCGTCTTCAGCATGCGCAACTCGAAG
>CAIWHQ010000072.1 GCA_903912465.1 uncultured Alphaproteobacteria bacterium
GCCGCGCCCGCCGAATAGAGGGCCTCGATCTCTTCGCTGGAGTATCCCAGTTCCCCAAGCACTTCCCGCGTGTGTTGTCCCAAGGCGGGCGGGGCGGGGCGCAGACTGGCGTCGGCACCCGGGAAGCGGGCAGGGGCCGCGGGTGACCGGAAGCTTCCACCCTGGCCGTCCTCGACATCGACCCAGCCGCCGGCCGCCGCGACCTGAGGGTCGGCCACCACCTCCGCCGGGGTCTGGACGGGTGCCCAGACGAGGTCCTCCCCATCAAGGCGCGCCCGGATCTCCGCGAAGGGAAAACCGCTGAAGGCCGCCTCAAGTTCCTGGACAAGGGCGGCGCTGTGGATGCGTCGGGAGCGACCGTTGGCGTACCGTTCATCCTCCGCCAGTTCCGGCCGACCGCAGGCCCGGGTCAAAGCCTTCCAGTCCGCCCCGCCGCCGCGCGGATTCAGCACGAACCAGTGGTCGTCGGAACTGCGGTAGAAGTTCGCCAGGGGATCGAAGGGGTCCGTCCGGGGTCGGTTCGAGGCCAGGCGGCCGAAGGCCAGCTGGACCGCCATGTCCGAGGAGACCGTGTAGACGCCGGTGGCGAGCAGGGAGGTCTGCACGACCCGGCCCAGGCCCGTCTGGCTGCGCTCATAGAGGGCGGCCAGTATGGCAGACACCGTGGCCATGGAGGTGGTGTGATCGCCCACCCCTGTACGCAGGATGAAGGGATCCGTGCCCTTGGGGGCGTGCATCCGCGCCACGCCCGAGCGCGCCCAGAAGGCGGTGACGTCAAAGCCCGGAAGATGCGCGTCGGGGCCCTCCAGCCCATAGCCGGTGACCATCGCATAGACGAGGCGGGGGTTGTCCTTTCGCAGGGTGGCTTCATCCAGGCCCGCACGCTTCAGGGCTGCCGGGCGAACATTTGTCAGGAAGACATCCGCCGACGCCGCAAGCCGCGCCAGGGCATCCCGTCCCTCCGGCTTCGAAATGTCCAGCACGACCGCGCGCTTGCCCCGGTTGTCGACCGCAAAGGTGGGGTTTCCGGCGACGGCGTTCTTGGTGTCCGCGAAGACATGGCGCATCGGATCGCCTTCCGGGCGCTCGACCTTGATCACGTCGGCACCCCAGTCGCCCAGGATGCCTGCGGCGCCCGGTGCTGCGATGTAGGAAGCAAACTCTACGACTTTCAATCCTTTGAGCAGCATATCCTCATCCATACAATAGGCGTTGGCGTCTCAGAACTCGTATCGAATCAACGCGGAGGGGTCACGGTAAAATTTCGTTAAACCTGATGCGACATTAATAGGGGCGTTGTGAAGTGCAGGTCTTCCACCGGGTGTGGGCAGGCCTTGAGTACCCGGGAGGCGGTCATCCGCACCATTCTGAAAGGCGCCACTCCGGAAGAGCGCGCAAAGGCCGCCGAGCAGGTGTGCCTGACCATTGATCGGGCGAGCCTTACGGACGCCGGGCGGCAGGCTGCCGAGGAGATCCTACCGATCCTTGCCAACGATGCGTGCGACCTGGTGCGTCGCGCACTGTCGGTGACCCTCAAGGCGTCCCCGGTCGTGCCCCGCTACATCGCCATCAAGCTGGCCAAGGATGTGGAGAGCGTCTGCCTGCCCATCCTTTCTGCATCCCCGGTTTTCACGGACAGCGATCTGATCGAGATTGCGCGGGTCGGCGGCGCCGCCCGGCAGGTCGTGATCGCCAAGCGTCAGAGGGTCTCCATCCCGCTGGCGGACTCCATCATCGAAAATGGTGTGGAAAGAGCCATCGAGGCGGTTTGCGCCAACGACAACGCCGAGATTTCAGAGCCGTCCCTGCAACGCGTCGTGGAGAGGTTTCCCAGGTCGGAGACTGTTCTGACCGCCATCGCCTACCGTAAGTCGCTTCCCCTGTCCGTCACGGAGAAGTTGGTCAAGCTGGTCAGCGACTCCGTGCTGGACCATCTGGTCAGTCACCACGAGATTCCGCCGGACATCGCTGTCGCCATCGCTGTCGGAGCTTACGAGCGCGCGACAATCGACCTGGTCGACCAGGCTGGCCTGACCGGAGACCCCAGGAGGTTCGTCTCCCACCTCAACCGGCACGAGAGGCTGACCGCCTCCCTGCTTCTCCGGTCCCTGGCCAATGGCCACATGAGTTTCCTGGAGCACGGGCTCGCTGAGCTGGCCAAGGCGCCGCACAGGCGCGCCCGCCTGATGGTGCATGATGCTGGTCCTCTGGGACTAAGGGCCATCTATGAGCGGGCGGGCCTGCCCATGCGCCTCCTTCCGGCCTTCCGTGCGGGGGTCGACGCGTGGAAGTCGCTGGAGGCGGAGGGGGGCGCTTTGGATCGCTCGCGCCTACAGGCCCTGATGCTCGAGCGTTTCCTCAGCAGCGACGACGTGGAGTTCTACGTCCTGCAGGATGATCTCGCCTACCTTCTTGAGCGACTTGACCCGCCGTCGGACGCGACGGCCGAGAGAGGCGCTGAGCATAGGCAGTCGGCCTGAAGGATCGGCCCCCTGGGGGCTTGCCACCAGCCCGAGGGCACGATCATCATGCTTTCATGACAGACATCGCCCCCGACAGCGCCATCAAGCCCGCGGCCACCATCCTCCTGCTCAGGGATCAACCCGAGTTTGAAGTGCTGATGGTCAAGCGCCATCACCAGATTGACTTTGCCTCGGGTGCCCTGGTCTTTCCCGGCGGCAAGAGCCACATTCGGGATCACGCGGCGACCTGGGACAGGTACACCCTGGGTTTTGAAGCCTTCGACGATGTCCAGAGGCCCCTGCGGATCGCGGCGATCCGCGAGGTCTTTGAAGAGGCGGGTATCCTCCTGGCGAGGACGCCCCAGGGCGAGATGTTCCGGGGCGAAGCCGCACCCATGGATATCCGCAAGGCTGTCGATTCAGGGGATCTGGACTTCCTGGACGTCGTACGCGACCTGGGCGTGCGTCTCGACCTGACGGCCCTCACCGTGTTTGCCCGGTGGATCACGCCGCCCCTCACCCCCAAGCGGTTCGACACCTGGTTCTATGCCGTCAAGGCCCCCGAGGACCAACTGGCCGCCTGCGACGGACGCGAGACCGTGGACGCCGAGTGGATCGCCCCCCGGCAAGTGCTGTCCCTGGCCGACAGCGGCCAGAGGAAGGTGATCTTCCCCACCCGAATGAATGTCCAGCTGCTATCGGAGGCGTCGAGCGCGGGAGATTGCATCGAGCGCGCCAGCCGCCGCACCCTCGTGACCGTCCTGCCAAGGATCGAGGATCGTCCAGGAGGGAGGGTCCTCACCCTGCCGCCCGAAGCCGGTTATGGCGATGTCGCCGAGCCGCTCGAAAGCGTCATGTAGGCAGTATTCCCCTGTCTCGGCTGGGGGTTCTCAGCCTTCGGGCTCAAAGGCGGCCACTGTCGCTTCAAGCTCCAGCACGAGGGCCTTGCCGACGGGGTCATCGTCGGTCCGAATGCCGTTCCGGGCTGCCGCCTTGATCGCTTCCACGTGCACTCCGACCAGTGACATTGGAGCCGACATACGCCTCTCGGCGCTGTCGATCAGCCTGCAGAGAGTTCCGGCGATCTGCGAGATGATCGGGAAGCCGTAGGTCGCCCCGAGCCCCTTCAGGTCGTGAGCGCGGTGATACAGCGCCTCCATGTTTCCTTCATTCCGCCCTTGGGATTGGACGGCCGACATGGCGCCTTCCATGCGGGTGATCTCGATCTTGAGCCATTCGTCGAAGTTCACCGACATGGCGGCAAGGGCAGCCTCGGCGCGGGCTACGGCATTGGGATCGATGCGAAGACGTCTTGGGCTGGCGGTCGACATGGGAGGTGCCTGTACCCCTGGGGAGGACAACGTCATTACCCTGACACGGTCCGGTTAACGACCGGTGGAGGCATCAGACGGAAAACTGCTCGGCAAGGACCCGTTCCTGCAGGCCTCTGCCAGCGTCGAACAGCATGGTCATCGAGGCGGCCGTATCCTCGGCCACACTGACCTCGACCACGTCCCGGACCTCGAAATTGTCCGCCACCGCGCTGACAGGGCGCTTGTCGGGGTCGAGAACCTGGAAGCAGACCCGGGCGGCGTGAGGCAGCAGGGCTCCGCGCCAGCGGCGGGGCCGAAAGGCGCTGATCGGCGTCAGCGCCAGGACGCGGGCCTCCAGGGGAACGATGGGGCCGTGGGCGGACAGGTTGTACGCTGTCGATCCGGCCGGAGTGGCCACAAGCGCGCCGTCGCAGGACAACTCCTCCAGGCGGACGGTCCCGTCGATCACGATCCGCAGCTTGGCCGTCTGCCGGGTCTGGCGAAGGAGTGAGACCTCGTTCACCGCCATGGCCGTGAAGCTCTGTCCCGAGCTGTCCACGGCGGTCATGGTGAGGGGATGGATTTCCGCGTGTTCCGCAGCCGCGATCCTCTCCGTGAGGCCACTCTCCGAGAAGTCATTCATGAGGAAGCCGACCGACCCCCGGTTCATCCCGTAGATCGGCACCCGACGCGCGAGGGGAAGGTGCAAGACCTCGAGCATGAAGCCGTCGCCGCCGAGGGCCACGATGACCTCGGCATCCTCCGGCGATACGCCGCCATAGCGCTTTGCGAGGCGATTCTTTGCTGCCACCGCCTCAGGTCGGTCGCTGCTCAGGAAGGCGAGGCGCATGGGCTTTCCATCGATCGCGGAGGACAGGGCGGGCATCAGCGCAGGATCAGCCGGGAAGTCAAACCTGACCGCGTCAGAGGTTGGCCACGCCCTTGCGGAAGGCCGATACCGCCACGCCCGGGCCAAGCTGGGCCAGGGTTGCGGTGGCCTTGCGCACCGCTTCGTCGTCGCCCCCGGGCCGACCCTTGTTGATGTCCCTGAGCAAGCCGAGAATGGCGGGGAAGGCGGTCTTGTCGAGGCCGATGGCAGCGCAGGCCATGGCGAGCAGTTCCGGCGACCCCGACTGGATCGCTTTGCGGATATCCATCGGATCGAAGCGGCCGAGCGTTGCCAGGATAGACACGAACATGGAAAGCCGCTTTTCCCTCAGGGCCTTGACGAGGTGGCCTGGCCGAAGTTCGCCGGCCATGTCGAGCTTGGCGATGAGCTTCCGTTCCCGCCGCTCGTCCTCGGTCTCCCCGAGAGGAATAGTCTGTGTCTGCCCCCCTGGGACGCCGGCGCGGGCTTCACGGACGGACTGGTCGAGGGCCTGGTCAAGGGCCTGGACGTCCAGTTTGAACTTTTCCCCGAGAGACTTCCGCAGTGTCTGGCCAACCCAGGCGTAGAGATAGCCGGCCAGTTCGTCGTTCAGGCCAGAATGCCCCGCCAGGGGTGTGCGCAGGGATTCTACCTTCTCGGCCTTCTGGATAAGGGCGTAGAGGTGATCGACGGTTATCTCTGCGGACTGATTATTCACCAGTGCGGTCATCACCTCCGGGACCGAGCCCTTGACGATCGCATCGACGATGAGCGCGCTGATATCCGGCCGCCGCGCCACCTCGACCTGATGTTCAAGTGTGGCCTCGACGAGGATGCGGATGAGGTCCGGATCCTGGAGGATTGGGCTCTTTGCGATGATCGGCCGCGCGATCTCGATGTCGTCGAAGGACAGGATGTTGATCATGGCGACCGGAGCCCAGTCCGACGTACAGATCTTGTCGGCGAGCCGCAGCCGGATGTCATGCTCCGCCTGGAATACGAGATCGAAGAAGACCTGGGAGAGAAGGGCCTGGACCCTGGGATTATCCAGGTCTTCGGCATTGTCATTGCAGAGATCGACGAGTTCAAGGAGCAGGCGCTCGCGATCCGACGTCTCACGGCTCTTCGCGAGCCGCATCACATCGTCCAATCTGCCGCGCAACAGCAATTTGCCCCGCAAGACCTACACCCCGAGTCAGAGCCTGATAAACGGATTGGCTCGCGAGTCACTCCAAAGCGCACGCACCGGCAAGCCGGCGCAACTCCCCCGAGAAACACGCAGAGAAAGCTAAACCAAAAGTTGAGGCCTGTCATGAGCGCACCAGTAATTCTCACCCTTGATCAGGGAACCACTTCGACCCGGGCCATCCTCTTTGACACAGCGGGTTCCGAAATCGCCTCGGCTTCGCGAAGCCTTGAGCAGCACTATCCGGGCGACGGATGCGTCGAGCATGACGCCATGGAGATCATCACGGCGTCAAAGGCCGTCCTGCGCGAGGCTCTGGATCGCGGAGGCCGCAGGGCTGGCGACGTCGCGGCCATCGGGGTGACCAATCAGCGGGAAACCGTCGTGGTCTGGGACCGCCGCACCGGAGAGCCCGTCAGCCGGGCCCTTGTCTGGCAGGACCGTCGCACGGCTCCCGTCTGCGATGCCCTGCGGGAACAGGGGGTCGAACCGAGGTTGACGGCCCTGACCGGGCTTCTGCTCGATCCCTACTTCTCGGGCACCAAGCTCGCCTGGATCCTCGACAGCCAACCCGGCCTGCGGGCGCGTGCGGAGGCCGGTGATCTTCTCGCGGGCACCATGGACTGCTGGGTGATCTGGAACCTGACCGGCGGCGCCGTCCATGCGACCGACGCCACGAACGCCTCCCGCACCCTGCTCTTCGACATCCATGCCCAGGTCTGGTCGGATGAGCTCCTCGAGCTGTTCCGGGTACCCCGCCCCCTGCTGCCAAGGGTCCTGGACTGCGCAGACGACTATGGGTCGACCCTGCCGGAAGTCCTGGGGGCGCCGGTGGCAATCCGCGGCGTCGCGGGGGACCAACAGGCCGCGCTCATGGGGCAGGGCTGTATCCGCCCCGGGGAGATGAAGGCGACCTACGGTACGGGCTGCTTCCTTCTGCTGAACACCGGCGAGACGGCGCCCCTGTCCTCGACCCGTCTCCTGACCACGGTGGCGGCGCGATTGGGGGGGAGGGCGACCTATGCCCTGGAGGGCTCCATCTTCGTCGCCGGTGCCGCCCTGCAGTGGATCAACCAGGGGCTCGCCGTTCCTGGTGGCGGGGCCGAGGTCGAGGCCCTGGCCCGTCAGGCTCGCCCGGGGCACGGCGTGACCATGGTTCCGGCCTTCACGGGCCTGGGCGCTCCGTGGTGGGATCCTGAAGCCCGGGGTGCCCTCCTGGGCATGACCCGGGACACAGGTCTTGCCGAGATCGCCGATGCAGCCTTCGAGGCTGCGGCTTTCCAGACCCGGGATCTAATCGAGGCCATGCGCCTCGACGCCGCCTCGGCCTTCGGTCCGGATGCCGAGCTCAGGGTCGACGGCGGCATGTCGCGGTCGGCCTGGTTCTGCCAGAAGCTTGCCGACCTGACCCGCATGCCCGTGGGCCGTGCTGCGTACGAGGAGACGACGGCCCTCGGTGCCGCCCTCTTTGCGGGTATTGGATGTGGGCTCTACCCCGATGCCGTTGCAGCGGCGGCGGCGCGTCCGGCGACGACCCGCCTGGAGGCCCTGACGCCGGCGGAGCCCGCCGACGCCGCCTATGCCGGCTGGCTCAAGTCAGTTTCCCGCATCCGGTCGGACACCTAGTCGGTCCACCCGGCCTTGACCTTTGTCCGCCCCGGGGCGACGGTTCGCCGAGAAATGACACAGGGAGGCCGTCATGGCTGATGGTTCACTGGCGGGCGTCGTCTCGCTCAAGGGCAAGGTGAGCGAGGAGGAGTGGCAGGTCCGGGTGGATCTGGCGGCCCTCTACAGGCTGGCGGCGGTCTATGGGTGGGATGACATGATCTACACCCACATCTCGGCGCGCATACCGGGGCCTGAGCACCACTTCCTGATCAATCCCTATGGCATGCTCTTTGACGAGATCACCGCCTCGTCCCTGGTGCGCATCGATGTCGAGGGCAATATCCTCCAGGAGACCCCCTACTTCATCAATCCGGCGGGCTTCACCATCCACTCTGCGGTCCACATGAACCGCGAGGATGCCCAGTTCGTCATGCACCTGCACTCGGACCAGGGCGCTGCAGTCTCCTCGCAGAAGGAAGGGCTTCTGCCGCTTTCGCAGCACTCCCTGATCTGTCTGCCGCATCTGGCCTACCATGACTATGAGGGCATCGCCCTGAACCTCGATGAGCGCGAGCGTCTGGTGGCAGACCTTGGCGACAAGTCTCTGATGATGCTGCGCAACCACGGAACCCTGGCCCTGGGCGAGAGCGCCGCGGAATGCTGGACCGGTATGTTCTTCCTCGAGCGCGCCTGCATGCAGCAGGTCATGGCCCTGTCCTGTGGCCGGGAGAACGTGCTCATTGCGCCAGACGCCGCCCAGGATGAGGTGCGCCGCCAGGTGGGACGCGGGATCGGCGGCAAGCTGGGCTGGGCGGGGTGCCTGCGCAAGCTGGACCGCGAGCTTCCCGGCTACGACGCCTAGCGACGGCGCGACGGGCAGGAATCGACTGCCAGCGGACGCCTCCGGGGTGGACGCGGGGGAAGCGCATCCCTAGGTAGCGTCTCTATACTTGAATGACGCCCCAAGATTCGTCGGGGCCCCGGAGTTCTTGCGCACGTGCTCAGGCGGCACTTTTTCTTCGTCCTCGCGGTCGGCGTTGTGCTGCTCATGCTGGTGGCGGGCGGGCTGAAGGTCCTGTCCCCTGGCAAGGCGACCCAGGTCGGCGGACCCGGAGGGGCAGGCGGTCCTGGCGGTCCCGGTCGCTCGCGCGGCGAGGTCCCGCAGGTTTCCCTTACCAGCCCGGTCAGCCGCGTCTTCACAGAGCGGCTCGAACTGCTGGGCGTTGCAAAGGGCCGTCAGTCCGTGACCCTGTCGGCAGCCACCACCCAACTGGTAAGCCGCGTCCTCTTCTCGCCGGGCCAGAAGGTTGCGAAGGGCCAGGTTCTCGTCGAGCTCAAGACCACGGAGCAGGACGCCGCCCTCGCCCAGGCCCAGGCCCGCGAGGTGCAGGCCCGCCGAGCCTATGAACGCTGGCGGGCACTCAGCGACCAGGGCTATGCGCCAGCTGCCGCGGTAGACCAGTACGAGGCCGTCTGGAAGAGCACCCGCGCCGATGTGGGTGCCGCCGAAGCCCGCCTTGGCGACCGGGTGATCCGCGCGCCCTTTGCCGGGGTCGTCGGTCTCTCGGACATCGCCCCGGGCGCCGTGATCAGTCCGGGTGCGGCGATCGTGACCCTGGATGATCTCTCCGCCGTCCGGGTGGACTTCCAGGTTCCGGATCGTTTCTTGTCCGCGGTAAGGGAGGGGCAGGCCCTGACAGCCACGGTGGACGCCTGGCCGGATGCCCGGTTCAATGGCCGTGTCCTGCGCCTCGACACCCGCATCGATGAGCGGACCCGGGCCCTCACTGCCCGGTCCGAGTTCACCAGCTCGGAGGGGCTGCTCAAGCCTGGCATGATGCTGCGGGTGGGCGTTAACCAGGGTGTCCGCACGG
Organism: uncultured Alphaproteobacteria bacterium; assembly: GCA_903912465.1. Classification (GTDB taxonomy): domain Bacteria; phylum Pseudomonadota; class Alphaproteobacteria; order Caulobacterales; family Caulobacteraceae; genus Phenylobacterium. The sequence goes on from CAIWHQ010000072.1 coordinate 9,312, forward strand.
CGATGGCCCTGCCGGAATCCGCCGTGGCCGTCCAGGGTGACGGGGCCTCGGTCTTTGTCGCTGTCCAGGAAGGCGGGCGCATGACGGTGCAGCAGAGGCCTGTCGTCGCCGGCCTGAGGCAGGATGGCTGGGTCGAGATCCTTGAAGGCGTAACGACAGCGGACCGAGTGGTGGCCGACGGCCTGAACCGCATCCAGTCCGGCCAACCGGTCCGACCCGCCGGCTCCCCCCCTCCGGGAGGCGCCGCCCCGCGCCGGGCCGGATGACGATCTCCGACCTCTCCGTCCGCCGCCCGGTCTTTGCGGCGGTCGGGGCCATCCTGCTTTGCGTTGTGGGCCTGGCCAGTTACCTGTCCCTGGCGGTCCGCGAGCTTCCGAGCGTCGATCCGCCGACCGTCAGCGTCTCTACCAGCTATCGGGGTGCCTCTGCCGAGGTTGTCGAGGAGCGCATCACCCAGGTGATCGAGCGCCAGGTGTCCGGTATTCAGGGCATCGACCGGGTGAACTCTTCCTCGCGGGACGGCGGAAGCCGGATCTCCATCTCCTTCACCCTTGACCGGAACCTGGACGACGCGGCCAACGACGTGCGGGACGCTGTCAGCCGGGTCACCCCCCTGCTGCCCGACCAGGCCGACCCGCCCCAGATCGCCAAGGCGAATGCTGACGATTCGCCGATCATGTTCATCAGCCTGACCTCGACGGCGCTGAACCGGCTGCAACTTACGGACTACGCCAACCGCTACCTGGTCGAGCGCCTCTCCACCGTGCCCGGCGTGGCCCAGGTGGGGGTGGGCGGGGCGCAGGTCTACGCCATGCGCATCTGGCTGGATCCGATGGCCATGGCCGCCCGAGGGGTGACTGTGGATGACGTGGAGTCCGCGCTCCGGGCCCAGAACCTCGAGCTTCCCGCCGGCTCCCTTGAGGCCCCCACCAAGGACTTCACCATCCGCTTGGCCCGCGGCTATTCGACTCCAGCGGACTTCGCCCAGCTGCCGGTTACGGCATCGGGTGCGAGCCGCGCGCCCCCCTCTGCAGCGGGGCAACAGGGTGCCCTGGGCTCCTCGGCCGCCGCCGCCGGGACGGCGGCGTCTCCCCTGTCTGCAGCGGCCAGCGCCGCAAACCCGAACGCCTATGTGCTGCGTCTTGGCGATATCGCCCGCATCGAAGAAGGTCCCGACGAGCGTCGGCGGCTTTTCAGGTCGAACGGAAACGACCAGGTGGGCCTGGCCATCACCCGCCAGTCCCAGGCCAACGATCTCGAGATCTCTGACGGAATCCGGGAACAGATCCGTCAGATCAACCGCAGCCTGCCGCCAGGCACGAAGATGGCGGTGGCCGTCGACTTCACCACCTTCACCCGCCATGCCCTTCAGGAGGTCTGGGTCACCATGGGCATGGCCCTGGCCCTCGTGGCCCTGGTGAACCTGCTCTTCCTTGGGTCCTGGAGGGCGGCCATCGTGCCGTCGGTGGTCGCACCCATCTGCATCCTCGCCACCTTCATTGTCCTCGCGGCCCTGGGCTTCTCGGTGAACCTGCTGACCCTGCTTGCCCTTGTGCTGGCCATCGGCCTGGTCGTCGACGACGCCATCGTCGTGGTCGAGAATATCCAGAGGCGGATCGACGAGGGCGAACCCCCGCTGGTCGCAGCGCAGAGGGGTGCTGCGCAGGTGTTCTTCGCCGTGGTGGCAACCACCGTAGTCCTGGTCTCGGTCTTTGCGCCCCTGATGTTCATGCCGGGCTTCACCGGCCGGCTGTTCGTCGAACTCGCTGTATCCGTCGCCGCGGCGGTGGTCTTCTCGGCGATCCTCGCCCTGAGCCTTTCGCCCATGCTGGCGTCGCTCCTCTTGCGCCCGGCGCGCACGGGCGGCCCGATCACCCGGGCGGTCAATGCGATGATGGACGCGGTAAAGACCTCCTACCAGGCCTCGCTGGAGGCCCTGTTGGCGCCCAAGCGGATGTTCGCCTCGTCCATTTCGGCAGGCGTGGTGATCGTTGTCTTCGGCCTTATCGCTGGTGGCCTCGCCGTCGTAATCCCCAAGGAGCTTGTGCCTACAGAGGACCGGGGCCGGGTAGACATCTCGATCCAGGGCCCTGAAGGCGCGGGTTACGACTACATCCTTCCGGCTTCCCAGGCCGTGGAGAAACGGCTCCTCGGGCTTCTCAAGGAAGGTGTGATCGAGCGCTACACCCTGAGTGTGCCGAGCTTCGGACGCAGTCAGTTCAGCTCGGGCGGCGGCAATGCCGGCCTACCCGACACCCGCGAGCACAAGATCTCTTCGCAGGACCTCGCCGCTCAGCTCAACCGGGAGTACTCGGGCATCACCTCGGCGCGGGTCATCGCCTCTGTCCGCCCATCGATCCAGCGCGGTGGCGGCGGTGGCGGTGGGGGTGGTGGCTCCAGCGTCAACATCATCGTGGTGGGGGACGAGTACCCGGAGATCGCGCGCGCTATCCAGCCCCTCATGGCGGCCGCCCGCACCAATCCTGGCCTCGCCCGACCGCGCCTCGACTATGAGCCGACTTCGCCCCGCTTGCTCGTGGAACTGGACCGGGAGAAGGCTGCCCAGCTTGGCGTCTCGGCACAGGCTGTCGGCCGGGCCCTCGAAACCTTCTTCGGATCCCGGAAGTCCACAACCTACGTCAAGGGTGGACAGGAGTACGACGTCATTCTGCAGGCCGACCGCCCCCAGCGCATGAACGAGGCCGATCTCAGGAATGTCTATGTCAGGGCCGCCTCCGGGGCCACGGTACCGCTTTCGGCGGTCGTCACGACGAAGATCCGGGGCGACACCCCAAGTCGAGACCGGGTGGATCGGCTCCGGGCCATCACCCTCTCAGTACAGCTCAATCCCGGCTACACGGTGGGCGAGGCCGTATCCTTCTTCCAGGCCGAGATCGACAAGCGTCCGGGCACGACGGTCAAGTGGGGCGGCCTCGCGCGAGACTACCTGGAGGGTGGGGCTGCAGTGTACGCTGCCCTGGGTCTGGCCCTGATCCTGGTCTTCCTCGTTCTCGCCGCCCAGTTCGAAAGCTGGATCCATCCGCTGGTCATCATGCTGACCGTACCGGTAGCGGCCCTTGGGGGCCTCTTTGGCCTGCTGGTCAGCGGCTCGACCCTGAATACCTACAGCCAGATCGGCCTGATCATGCTGGTGGGCATAGCCGCCAAGAACGGCATCCTTATCGTCGAGTTTGCTAATCAATTGCGGGATGAAGGCCGGTCGGTCCGCGAGGCGGTGATCGAGAGCTCCGTGATCCGCCTCCGGCCCATCGTGATGACCTCCATCGCAGCCGCAGCGGGTGCTGTGCCCCTCATACTTTGGGGCGGGGCGGGGGGTGAGTCCCGGCGGACAATCGGTGTGGTGATCTTCTTCGGGGCGATTATCTCGACCCTGCTGACGGTCTTTCTCGTACCGGTCTTCTACGCCCTGCTGGCCCGCTTCACGCAGCCGTCACAGACACGGGCGCGGCGCATCGAGGCCTTTGAGGCCGCCGAAGCGACCTCGCCGGCGGAGTAAGGCTCTAGTTTGCCGGGCTGGTATTGACCTTGAGCCAGGCGATCAGTGCGACCCGGTCCTCGGGCTTCTTCATTCCGATGTAGGACATCTTGGTGCCTTCGACGAGGCCGCGGGGGTTCTCGATCCACTTGTCGAGGGTGGCCAGGTCCCAGGTCAGCCCGGAGGCCTTGAGCTCCTCGGAGTATTTGAACCCGGCGGAATAAGCTGCCTTGGCCCCGACTGTTCCCCAGAGGTTGGGTCCCGTCATGCTGCCCCCCCCTTTCACGTAGGTATGGCAGGAGCGGCACATGGCGTAGAGGGCCTCGCCCTTGGCCAGGTCAGCGCTGCGGTAGGGCTCCGGCATCTCCGCCAGCAGGGCCGCCTTCTGCACGTCCGTCAGTACCGCAGTCGGGGCTTCGGTCGCTTCGGCGTCGTCCCCGTCCGGCGCTTCGGATTTGCCGCAGGCCGCCAGGGACAGGCCCACGAGGAACAGGATGGCCGCCAGAGGACGGGATGCAAGGGGGCGGGAGGCGGGGGGACGGGCGGGGGACATGGGCGACTCCGGAAAGGCGAAAATCCATGGTGCCGGCTACAGGAATCGAACCCGTGACCTTCGGTTTACAAAACCGCTGCTCTACCAGCTGAGCTAAGCCGGCCCGGGCGCTCCGATGCCACGTGTCGCCCGAACTTCCAAGTGCCCAGTGGTCAGATCTTGTCGGCAGGCGGGCCTCCTTCCCTGGCCGGAACTGGCCTGCAGGCACCCGTGGTCCTAGTGTCGCCCCGTCGACGGGAAGTCGCCGTCCCGAAGCCCGCCGGAGCCCACCATGTCCGACCTCGTCCTTTTGCGCCTCGAGACACGCCCCAAGGGAAGGGTCGCCTTCGTGACCCTCAACCGTCCCGATCGCCTGAACGCCATGAATTCCGAACTCATGGAGGCCTTCGTGGGGATCCTCGCCGAGCTGTCGAGGGACCCTGAGCTTCGGGCGCTTGTCCTCACCGGGGCGGGAGACAAGGCGTTTATCGGTGGTGCCGACATCCGGGAGATGGCGGATTTCGCCGACCCTGCTGCGGCGCGAGAGTTCATCAGCCAGGTCCACGCCTGCTGCGGGGCCGTCAGGGCTTTGCCGGTTCCGGTCATCGCCAGGATCAATGGCTATACCTTCGGCGCGGGCCTTGAACTGGCCGCCGCCTGTGATGTCCGTGTCGGAGCTGAGACGGCGGTTTTTGGCATGCCGGAGGTCCGCCTCGGCATTCCTTCTGTCGTCGAGGCTGCCCTGCTGCCGCAGCTGATTGGCTGGGGACGAACCCGGGAATTGCTCCTCTTTGGCGAGACCTTCACGGCGCCCGACGCCCTGGCCTGGGGGTTCCTGGAGAAGCTGGCGGCCCCGGACCAGCTGGATGCAGTTGTGGAGGTCTGGCTGGAGTCGCTTTCGCGCTGCACGCCCGATGCCGTCCGGTCACAGAAGCGGCTTATCCGGGCCTGGGAGGATCTTCCCCTTCGCGCCGCGATTGCAGCCGGGATCGACGCCTTCGAGGCCGCCGTCGCGGGCGGAGAGCCCGCCGTCGCCATGGCAGAATTCCTGGAGGCCCGCCGGCGCGGGAAGTCCACCTCCTGAGGGGGCGTGAAGCGGTGCGGAAGTCGCCCCTTTGGCATGTGGGCGCGGCGCCCTATAAGCCGCCCCTCCAAAGTCTCCTCATTTCGAGCTTCGCATGACCCGCATCCTCATCACCTCGGCCTTGCCCTACATCAACGGGATCAAGCACCTGGGGACCCTGGCGGGATCCATGCTGCCGGCGGATGTCTTCGCCCGGTTCAAGCGGGCCC
>CAIWHQ010000073.1 GCA_903912465.1 uncultured Alphaproteobacteria bacterium
CGGGGCCCCCGGGCCCCGGATCGGCCGACATGGCCTACGAGGACATCCTCTACGCGGTAGAGGCGGGGGTGGCGACGATCACCCTCAACCGGCCCGACCGGCTCAACGCCTGGCGCGGGGTCATGGAGGGCGAGCTTCGCCTGGCCATGCGGGCGGCGGCGGACGATCCCGATGTGAGGATCATCGTCCTGACCGGCGCTGGCCGCGGCTTCTGCGCCGGGGCGGACATGGACGTCCTTCAGGGGGCGATGGCCGCAGGGGGAACCGGCGGCGGCCCGCCTGACGCCTTTGATCCCGCCTCGCGCCCGGACTTCCGGCTTCAGTATCCCTACTTCCCGGCCGTCCCGAAGCCGGTCCTGGGGGCCATCAACGGTGCCTGCGCGGGCCTGGGCCTGGTCATGGCCCTCTACACCGACATCCGCTTCGCCTCGGACACGGCGGTCTTCACCACCGCCTTCTCCCGCCGGGGCCTGATCGCCGAGCACGGGATGTCCTGGCTGCTGCCGCGGATCGTCGGCATGGCCAACGCCGCGGACCTGCTCTACTCGGCCCGCCGGGTCGACGCGGCGGAGGCCCTGCGGATCGGCCTGGTCAACCGGGTCTTCCCGGCCGCCAGCTTCCGGGACGAGGTCGCCGCCTACGCCCGCATGCTGGCCAGCGAGGTTTCGCCCCGCTCGCTCGCGGTCATGAAGCGCGAGCTGTGGAACAGCCCCTTCCAGTCCCTCTCCGAGGCGATCGTCGACGCCAACGCCGACATGGCCCTCAGCCTCAGGTCCGAGGACTTCAAGGAGGGCGTCGCCCACTTCCTCGAGAAGCGACCGGCGAGGTTCACAGGGCGTTGACGTCGGAAGGTTCCAGTCGGGGAGGGCGTTCAGTTGGGGCGTGAGGCCGCGAAGCCCGCGGACAGCGCCGCCGTGCTCGCCGTCTACCTGCGGCCAGAGGGGCGGCGGCTGTCGGCCCTCGCCCTCTTCCTGCTCGCCGGCACGGCCGTCCAGCTGGCCTCGCCCCAGATCATCCGGACCTTCATCGACACGGCGGCCCAGGGCGGCGCCGACGCCCCCCTCGAGCGCCTGTGGATGCTGGCCGGCCTGTTCATAGCCGTCGCCCTTCTGGCCCAGGTCCTGCAGATCGGCTCGACCTACTACAGCGAGCAGCTGGGCTGGTCGGCGACCAACCGCATGCGCCAGGACCTGGCCACCCACGCCCTCGACCTCGACATGGCCTTCCATACCGCGAAGTCGCCGGGTGAGCTGATCGAACGGGTCGACGGCGACGTGGCCGCCCTGGCCGCCTTCTTTTCCCAGTTCATCCTGCAGATCATCGGCGGCGCCCTGCTGCTGGTCGGGATCCTGGTCGTTCTCTACCTGCAGGACTGGCGGATCGGGGTCCTGCTGACCGGCTTCGCCGTCGTGGCGGGCCTGGTCCTCCACGCCATCCGCCGGATCGCCGGCGGGCGCTGGGAACGCCTGCGCGAGGCCTGGTCGGCCTTCTCCGGCTTCCTGGAAGAGCGGCTGGCGGGCCTGGACGACGTGCGGGCCAACGGCGGCGGCCCCCATGTCATGCGACGCATGGGCGAGGTGAACCGGGAGCTGCTGGACGCCAACGTCGCCGCCGCCCGGCGGGGCCACTGGATCTTCCTGACCGCCAGCGCCCTGTTCTCCATCGGCTTCGGCCTGGCCCTGGCCCTGGGCGTCTGGCTGTTCCAGCGCGGCGAGGTGACCATCGGCACCGTCTTCATGTTCATGCAGTACGCCGGGATGATGGCCCTGCCGATCATGCTGATCGGCCAGCAACTGCAGCAGTTCCAGGCGGCCTCGGCCAGCCTGAACAGGATCCGCGACCTGCGCGCCATCCAGCCGGCCCTCACTGACGGGCCCGGGGCGGGATGGGAAGGCCTGCGCACCCAGGCGCCCGTGGTGGGCTTCGAGGACCTGACCTTCGCCTACCGGGCGGACACCCCGGTCATCCGGAACCTCGACCTCCAGGTCCCCGCCGGGGAGGTCATCGGCCTCCTGGGCCGGACCGGCAGCGGCAAGACCACACTGACGCGCCTGCTCTTCCGGCTCTACGACCCGCAGGGCGGGGCCGTCACCCTGGACGGCCTGGACATCCGGCAGGCCCGGCTGGCCGAGCTGCGCGGACGGATCGGCCTGGTCACCCAGGAGGTCCAGCTCTTTGACGCCAGCATCCGGGACAACGCCACCCTCTTCGATCCCGCCATAGACGACGCCCGGATCATAGAGGTGCTGACCGACCTGGGCCTGGGCGACTGGCTGTCCCGGCAGCCCGAGGGGTTGGCCACGGTGCTGCGGGCCGGCGGCGGCCTGTCGGCGGGCGAGGCCCAGTTGCTGGCCTTCGCCCGGGTCTTCCTGAAGGATCCCGGCCTGGTGGTCCTGGACGAGGCCTCCTCGCGCCTGGATCCGGCCACGGACCAGATGATCGAGCGCGCCCTGGACCGGCTGCTGGGGGCGGACGGCTCGGGCCGCCGGCGCACCGCCATCATCATCGCCCACAAGCTCTCCACCGTGCAGAGGGCAGACCGGATCGCCATCCTCGACCAGGGCCGCCTGGTGGAGACCGGCCTGCGGACTGAGCTGGAGGCGGACCCGGAGTCCGCCTATGCCCGCCTGCTGCGCACCGGCCTTGCGGAGGTGATGGGATGAGCGAGGTCGACCGCGCCCGGACCGACCCCGAGGCCGGGGATATCCCGCCGCCCCTGCCGGCGCCGGACCAGACCGCCTTCCGCCAGGCCGTCCGGATCGCAGCGGCGCGTCCCTGGCTCTTCGGCGTCAGCATGGCGCTCTACGCCGCCTTCTACGCCCTGCCGCTCCTGTCCGGCATCGTCCAGCGGGCGATCTTCGACAACCTGTCCGGCCACGCCCAGGCGGGGTTCAACGTCTGGACCCTGGTCGGCTTCTGGTTCGCCGCCCAGCTGTCCCCACTTTTCGTGTCGTACTTCACGCCCTGGGCCTTCGTGACTTTCACCTCGGCCTCGCGGCTCATGATCCGCTCCAACATGATGGGCTGGATGATGTTCGCCCGGGGCCCCCGCTCCTCGCCGGGCACCTCGGGGGAGGCGCTGAGCCGCTTCCGGGACGACGTGGCCGAGGTCATCGCCTTCATCGAGGGCTGGGCCGAGACCTTCGGCCAGGCGGTCTTTGCGGTCCTCGCCCTCATCATCATGTGGCGGATCAACACGCCGGTGACCCTGGCCATCATCGTCCCGATGATCCTGATGGTCTTCATCACCCAGAAGATCACAGCCGGCGTCCACCGCTATTCCCGCGTGGCGCGGGAGGCCGAGGCGAAGGTGACATCCTTCGTCGGCGAGACCTTCACCGCGGTCCAGGCCGTCCGCGTGGCGGGCGCCGAGGACCGCGTCCTCGGCCGGCTGGCGGACCTCAACGAGACCCGCCGGCGCACGGCCGTGCGGCACCGCATCTACGTGACCCTCCTGGACACCTTCGGCGCCGGCGCCTCGAGCCTCGCCCTCGGCCTGATCCTGCTCCTGGCCGCCGGGGCCATGAAGGCCGGGGAGTTCTCGGTGGGCGACTTCACCCTCTTCGCCGCCTATGTCGGCGCAGCCACCTCGGCGCCCCGCTGGCTGGGCCGGCTGCTGGCGCGCAAGCGCACCGCCGATGTCGCCCTGATGCGGATCGAGACCCTGCTGGGCGACGCCCCCCGCGAGCGGATCACCGAGGCGACGCCGCAGGGGCCCGAGCCCACCGGTCCCCACGACCCTCTCCGGACCCTGGAGGTCCGCGGCCTGACCTGCCGGCACGGCGGGACCGGGAACGGCGTGGAGGACGTCAGCTTCTCCCTGGATCGGGGTACGGTGACCATCGTCACGGGCCGGGTCGGCGCCGGCAAGACGACCCTGCTGCGGGGCCTTCTGGGCCTCTTGCCCACCCAGGCCGGCGAGGTGCTCTGGAACGGCGAGCGGGTCGACGACCCCGCCACCTTCCTGGCGCCGCCGCGCTGCGCCTACACCGGACAGACCCCGCGCCTCTTCACCGAGACCCTGGCCGACAACATCGCCATGGGCCTCGACCTGTCGCCCGCCGACTTCGACCGCGCCGTCCACCTGGCGGTGATGGAAGAGGACGTGGCCCGCCTGGCCGAGGGACTGGACACCCGCGTCGGCACCCGGGGCGTGACCCTCTCCGGGGGGCAGGTCCAGCGCTCTGCGGCGGCCCGCATGTTCGCCCGGCGGCCGGACCTGCTCGTCTTCGACGACGCCTCAAGCGCCCTGGACGTGCGCACCGAGCACGCCTTCTGGACCCGGCTGTTCGAGCAGGGCGGCGAACGCCCCACCTGCCTGGCCGTGTCGCACCGGCTGGAGGCCTACCGCCGCGCCGACCAGATCCTGGTGCTCGAGGGCGGGAGGATCGCCGCGCGGGGTGACCTGCGCACCCTGTTGAAGGACAGCCCCCTGTTCCACGAGATCTGGACCGAGACCCTGAAGGCCCACGCCCATGGCGAGGAGGCGGGCGCAACGGCCTGAGGCGCGCCTGCGCCCTTGCCCTGCCGGTCCCGGCGCCGCAAAGTTTCCATACGTAACGTTCAAAACCTGGAGGCCACCCCCGTGAAGACCCGCATCACCGAACTCTTCGGCATCGAGCATCCCATCGTCCAGGGAGGCATGCACTTCGTGGGCCTGGCCGAAATGGCCGCGGCGGTCTCCAACGCCGGCGGCCTGGGCATCATCACCGGCCTGACCCAGCGCACGCCGGACGACCTCGGCAAGGAGATCCGCCGCTGCCGCGAGATGACCGACAAGCCCTTCGGCGTGAACCTGACCTTCCTGCCCTCGATCAACCCGCCAGACTATCCGGGCTATATCCAGGCCATCATCGACAATGGCGTGAAGATCGTCGAGACGGCCGGCAACAACCCCCAGAAGTACATGGCCGACCTGAAGGCGGCGGGGATCAAGGTGATCCACAAGTGCACCTCGGTCCGCCACTCCCTGAAGGCCGAGGCCGTGGGCTGCGACGCCATCAGCGTCGACGGCTTCGAGTGCGGCGGGCATCCGGGCGAGGATGACGTGCCCAACTTCGTCCTCCTGCCCCGGGCGGCCGAGGAACTGAAGATTCCCTTCGTCGCCTCTGGCGGCGTGGCCAACGGCAAGCAGCTGGCGGCGGCCCTCGCCCTCGGCGCCGAGGGCATCAACATGGGTACCCGCTTCATCGCCACGAAGGAGGCCCCGGTCCACCACAACGTCAAGCAGGCCATCGTGGACGCCTCGGAGCTGGACACCCGCCTGGTCATGCGCCCCCTGCGCAACACCGAGCGCGTGCTGAACAACGCCGCCGTCCAGCGCCTCCTCGAGAAGGAAAAGGCCCTCGGCGCGAACCTGAAGTTCGAGGACATCATCCACGAGGTCGGCGGGGTCTATCCGCGGATCATGCAGGACGGCGAAATGGACGCCGGTGCCTGGTCCTGCGGCATGGTGGTGGGCCTGATCCACGACATCCCCACCTGCAAGGAACTGATCGAGGGCATCGTCGCCGAGGCCGAGGAGATCATCCGCGGCCGGCTCGCCCGATTCGTCTGACCCTCCAAGGGAGCCCCGCCCGTGACCCAGGACCTGACCCACGCCTCCGCCGCCGAGCTCTCCGGCCTCTACGCCGCCCGCAAGGCCTCGCCCGTCGAGGTCCTTGAGGCGGTGCTGGACCGGGCGGCGCGGCTGAACCCCGTGCTCAACGCCCTGCCCCTCATCGACGCCGAGGGCGC
>CAIWHQ010000074.1 GCA_903912465.1 uncultured Alphaproteobacteria bacterium
CCTGTCCACGGATGGACGGCTGGAGGTGGAACCCACCCTGCGCACGGCGGCGGACCCGGCCATCTTCGCCGTCGGGGACTGTGCAGTCATCGCCGGCGCATCCCGCCCGGCCGCCGGCATCTTCGGGGTCCGGGCCGCACCGGTCCTCGTCCGCAACCTGGCGGCGCTGGGGACCGGAAGCCGGATGCGGGCCTATGCCCCCCAGTCTCGCTGGCTCTCCATCCTGGACCTGGGCAATGGGACAGGCCTGGCCCTGCGCGGCGGCCACTGGAGCCTCGGCCGCGGTGCCCTGGTCCTCAAGCGGCGCCTCGACCTGGGATTCCTCGACCGTCTGCGGTCCGCGTCAGGCGAAATGCTTGAGCACTGACACCAGCTTCCGGGTCCGGTCGGAGAACAGGGCCGGGGTGTAGAACTGGCTGGCGAGGCGCTTGTTGATCTCGCCGCGGGTCGGATAGGGCGCGATCATCCCGGTCATCTGGCTGAGCTTCAGCCCGGAGGTCAAGGCCAGGGACCAGAGGTGGATGTGGTCCCCCGCATGGCGGCCCACCAGGGTGACGCCCAGGACCTTGCCGCGAGCGGTGGTGACGAGCTTGCCGAAGCCGCGGACGTCGCCTTCCGCCTGGGCGCGGTCGTTCTCGGCAAACTCGAAGACCTGGATACGGACGTCCTCTCCGTGGAGACGGCGCGCTTCGGCCTCGCCCAGGCCAATCGCCGCCACCTCGGGGTCGCAGTAGGTCACCCTCGGCACGTGCAGGGCGTCGGCGTTGACCGGCAGGGCAAAGAGGGCCCGCCGCACCACCAGGGAGGCGTGAGTGCCGGCAAGGTGGGTGAACTGGCCCCGCCCGGCGGCGTCGCCGATGGCAAAGACCCGGCGGTTGGTGGTGAGAAGGGAGCGGTCAGTGCGTACGCCCTGCCGGTCGTAGGCGATCCCGGCGGCCTCCAGGTCCAGCCCCTCCAGAGAAGGCGTGCGTCCCACGGCAACCAGCAGGTGGGAGCCGGTTACCCGGACCTCCTGGTCCCCTGACTGCACGATCACAACCGGCCCCGGCTCGACCCGAAGCGCCCGGCCGCCGGCCAGGATCTCGACACCGTCGGCGAGCAGCTGGCGGCGCACCACCTCGGCGGCCTCGGGATCCTCCCGGCCCAGGATGTCGTCGGCCTCGATGATGACGACCGCCGAGCCCAACCGACGGAAGGCCTGGCCGAGTTCCACCCCGATGGGACCCCCACCCAGGACGATCAGGCGCTCTGGAAGGGCGGTGAGTTCGAAGACGGTCTCATTGGTCAGGTAGGGCGTGGCGTCCAGTCCCGGGATGGGGGGAACGGAGGCCCGGGAGCCCGTGGCGATGACGAACTTGCGGGCGGCGACGCGGACACTGTCGCTGGCGATGGTGCGGGCGTCGACGAAGCGGGCGGCCTCGCGGACCACCTGGACGCCGAGGCCCTCGAAGCGCTCCTGGCTGTCGACCGGGGCGATGGTCCGGATGGTCTCGTGGACGTGGGCCATGACCCGGGCGAAGTCGACCTCGACCGGGCCGGCGGTGACGCCGAGGGCCCCTCCGCTGCGCGCCGCATGGGCGGCGGAGGCGGCGGCGATCAGGGCCTTGGAGGGCACGCAGCCATAGTTGAGGCAGTCGCCCCCCATCTCGCCCTTCTCGAAGAGAACGACCTTCAGGCCCAGCTGGGCGGCGCCCGCTGCGACGGAAAGGCCGCCGGACCCGGCTCCGATGATGGCGATGTCGGCCTGGAGTGTCTGGGTCACAGGGTCTTCCCCGACCGGGCCCGGAGGCGCTGGAAGATGGTGGCGCCCAGGGTCAGGAGACCCAGCGCCACCAGGGGCAGGAAGACCTTGGGCGAGAAGATGACCCCGAGGTCGGGGGTCCCGCCTCGGGAGAGGATCTCGCCGATCCCGGCACCGATCCCGCTGTAGATGAAGGTGGCCGGCATGATGCCCAGGAAGGTGGCGAGGGCGTAGGCCCGCAGGGGCGCGTGGGCCAGGGCGGCGGCCACATTGACCAGCCAGAAGGGCGCCAGCGGGATGAGGCGCAGGGTCAGGATGTAACCGAAGGCACCTTCCTGGACCCCGTCAATCACCGACTTGAGCCGCCCGCCCGAGGCCTCGGCGCGCTCGCGCAGGGCCTGTCCGAAGGAGGTCTTCACCGCATAGAAGACCAGGATGGCGCCGAGGGTGGCGCCGACCACAGTGGCCGCGCCGCCGACCCAGGTCCCGAAAAGGAAGCCGCCGGCCAGGGTCAGGATCGTTCCACCGGGCAGGCTGACGGCGGTGGCGAGAGCGTAGACCGCGATGAAGGCCAGGAGGGCCAGGGGCAGCTGCTGGGCGACGAAGGCCCGGAGCGCAGCCTCATGCGACTGGAGGGCATCCAGGTTCAGATACTGGCCGGCGCCGCTGGCGAAGATGGCGACAGCGCCCGCCAGCAGCAGGAGCAGGGGGGCGAAACGTTTGAGGCGGGCCATCCGGTCTCCGATGCGGCTTGGAAGCGCCGTCTTACCGGCGACGACGAGAACGATCCATGCCCTTACAGCATCAGAAGGGGATCGGGCGCGCCCGGGGTCGTCAATTCCGCTGGGTCTGGGATGGCCTCTGGTCCATCATGCCGGTTGGGGGAATGCTTCGGAGAGTCCTGTCCATGCCGTCTGAGACCGCCACCCTTTCCGGCCGTACGGGAGCCGCCGTCGAACGCCTGACCCTGCGCAGGCCGGACGACTGGCATGTGCACCTGCGCGACGGCGCCATGCTGGCCTCGGTGGTCGACTACACGGCCCGGCAGTTCGGCCGCGCCATCGTCATGCCCAACCTCAAGCCGCCGGTGACCACCGTCGCCGCCGCCCGGGCCTACCGCGAGCGTATCCTGGCGGCAGTGGAGCCCGGCCTCGAGTTCACGCCCCTGATGACCTGCTACCTCACCGACGGGATGGACCCGGGCGAGGTGGAGCGTGGCTTCGCAGAAGGCGTCTTCACGGCCTGCAAGCTCTATCCGGCGCACGCCACCACCAACTCCGCGGCGGGCGTAACGGACGTGCGCCACATCCACAGCGTGCTGGAGGCCATGGAGAGGATCGGCATGCCCTTGCTGATCCATGGCGAGGTCACCGACCACGAGGTCGACATCTTCGACCGGGAGGCCGTCTTCATCGACCGGGTTCTCCGCAAGCTCGTTGCAGACTTCCCGGCCCTGAAGGTGGTGTTCGAGCACATCACCACGGCGGATGCCGTCGCCTTCGTGGAGGCCTCGGGGCCGAACGTGGCGGCGACCATCACCCCGCACCACCTGGCCATCAATCGCAACGCCATGTTCGAGGGCGGGATCCGACCGCACTTCTACTGCCTGCCCATCGCCAAGCGCGAGCCGCACAGGCTGGCCCTGTGCAGGGCCGCCACCTCCGGCTCGCCCAAGTTCTTCCTCGGCACCGACTCGGCGCCGCACCCGGTGGGCGACAAGGAGACGTCCTGCGGATGCGCGGGCATCTTCAACGCCCCCTTCGCCCTGGAAAGCTATGCGGCGATTTTTGAGGCGGAAGGGGCCCTGGACCGGCTGGAGGCCTTCGCCTCGGAGAACGGCCCGCGCTTCTACGGCCTGCCCCTGAACACCGGGACCGTGACCCTTGAGCGGCGCACTATGCCAGTTCCCGAGGTTCTAAAGCTGGCGGCGGCCGACCTCGTTCCCTTCCACGCAGGTGAAGAGCTGGGCTGGAGCCTCGTCAGCGCCGGCTGAGCGGGTGGAGCGGGACGGCCCGCCTAGAGGTAGCTTGCGGTCGTGACGACGCACTTCACCCGGGCGATCTGCTCCCGGGCCAGGCGTTCGCCCTCCGCCTCCTGGGCGGCGGTGAGGACGTTCTTCGCATCCGTGACAAGGGTCTCGACGACGCCCTTTTGCATCTGTGCGGTCTTTTCGCTGACATAGTCGGGCGGGGGTGCAGAGGCCGCGACCAGGGCCCACTTGTATCCCTCGACAGGATCCTTCTTCACCCCTTCGCCTGTCCGGTAATAGAGGGAAAGGGTGTCGGTGCGGTCGCACCAGCCCTGCTCGGCGGCCTTCCTGTACCAGTAGACGGCGCGGGATTTGTTGGGCAGGAACTCCGTCCGCTTTTCCCCGAGGCCGACCGCCACCAGATCGGAAGGCTCGAAGGTGAAGCCGAGATCGTACATGGTGCCCAGGTGATACTGGGCGTGGGGATCGCCTTTCTCGGCGGCCTTCTCGTAGTAGGTGCCCGCCCCGGCGAAGTCGTGGCGGTTCTCGAGGATCTTGCCCAGGCGCTTCATGGCCTCCACGTGGCCCTGGGCTGCCGCCTTTTCGAATTCCTTGGCGGCCAGGTCAGTGCTTCCCTCCACCCCGGTCCCGGTCTGAAGGACGTCTCCGAGGGTGAACTGGGCCTCGGCGAGCCCCTGGTTCGCCGCCTTGCGGTACCAGGTGACCGCCTCTGTAGTATCCTGGGACGCGCCGTCTCCCGTCGCGTACATGCGACCGACCTTGAGCTGGGCCGCCGCATCCCCCTTATCAGCCGCGGCGCGGAGGGCCGCGGCCTGCTGGGGGGTGTAGGCAGGCGCATCGGCCTTGACCTCATCCTTGCCAGACGACTCTCCGCAGCTGGCGAGACCGAGCGCCGAGGCAATGGCGAGGGCGGTCAGGCCTGCGATAGTCACTTTGTACATCTGCTCCACTCCCGAGAGGTGCTTTCCGCAGCGATTTGACACCCAGCGGCTCTCAACATGACCTTAACGCCGCAGGGCACGGCGGGGCGGGGTGGGGCGGGAAGGGTTGAACCGAAAGCGGCACCCGACGTCCGAGGTCGGGCTTCGCCTTTACGGCCGCCTTCGATGCTGGGACATTGGGCCATTCATCCCGGAGGGCGCGACATGGCGGCTGGCTTTTCTTCCCTCCTGGCGGCGCTCGCCCTGATGGCGACGGCGGGGTCCGGGGGTGCAGGCCTGCGGGCCGACGACATCCCCGTAGCGCACACGCCGAAAGCCCCCGGGGGATACGGCAAGACCTTCCCCGAGCCCGTCCTGCGCCGATGCACCGAGCCCCTGGCGGCAGGCGCACCGGACCTGCGCGGCATCTGGCGGATCGTGGAGGTCAACGGCAAGGCGCCGGCCCCGGGTGAGCGCATGCACGGCTATGTGGAGCGGATCGAGCAGTGCGGGAACCGGATCGTCGACATGGGGGGCGGGACCATCGCCGACGCCCGGGCCGACGGGACCGAGGCCAACGCCGTGCACGATGTCTCGGTCCGCGATTTCCGCACTCCCATTGTCGCCATTGCGACCTACGAGGCGGGGGCCTTCATCCTGCGCCCCGTGGGGATGCCGGGGATCGAGGTGCGCCGCTGGCTGGAGCCCGACGGCCGGATGGGCTGGACCCGGCCCGACCTCGGCCGGATGCGGCTAGAGCGAATCGGCGGGCCGAACGATCCCTACACCCGGGGGGAGTGAGCCAGGTCTGCTGACGGCCGATCAGGCCGCTTCGGCGGCCTTGAAGGCGGGGCGTGCCTCCAGCCGGTCGGCATAGGCGCCGAGGTTCGGGAAGTTGCCGAAGTCCGCGCCGAGTCGACGGGACATGATGACGGCGTGTCCCGTGATGGTGTCGGCGATGGTGAAGTCGCCGGCGATGTACTCGCGACCGGCCATGTGGGCCTCGGCGGCTTCCAGCACCCGGTTGAGGAGCTTCACGGCCCGCGCCGCCATCTCCGGGTTGCGCCGGTCGGGGGGCAACAGGACCGTCTCGACGACATAGTTGTTGATCGGCGGCATGATCATGCCCTCGGCATAGTGCAGCCACTGCAGGAAGAGCGCGAA
>CAIWHQ010000075.1 GCA_903912465.1 uncultured Alphaproteobacteria bacterium
GACGCCTGAGACCTCAGTCTTCGCGGATGCGGCTGGTCCGCCGGGTGTCCGGCATGAGGACGTAGGTCGCGAGGGACAACAGGATCACCGCTGTCACGTAGATGTAGAAGCCCGGCTCACGCCCCGCGCTCTTGAAGCTGAGGGCCACGAACTCGGCGGTGCCCCCGAACAGGGCGTTGGCGATGGCGTAGGGCAGGGCGACCCCCAGGGCGCGGATTTCCGTCGGGAACATCTCGGCCTTCACGATGGCGCTGACCGAGGTGTAGCCACTGATCACGGCAAGGCAGCCGACCACGATCAGGAAGGCGGCCCAGGGATCGCGAGTTACCGCAAGGGTGGAGAGGGCGGGCCAGGTCATCAGCGCCCCGCCGATCCCGAAGGCCAGGAGCAGGGCCCGTCGGCCGAAGCGGTCGGAAAGGGCGCCGGACAGGGGCTGGAGAAGGACGAAGACGGCCAGGGCCGCCGTGGTGATCAGGTTCGACTGGTCCTTCGAGAAGCCCGAGGTGTTGACCAGGAACTTCTGCATGTAGGTGCCGAAGGTGTAGTAGGCGAGGGTCCCACCGGCGGTCAGGCCCATGACGGTCAGGGTCTCGCGGGGGTGATCGCGCACCAGTCGCCAGGTCGCCGTGGGCGAGGAGTCCCGGGCCTTGAAGGACGGGGTCTCTTCCATCCCCCGCCGCATCAGCAGGACCGTTGCCGCGATCAGGGCACCTATGATGAAGGCCACCCGCCAGCCCCAGGCGGTCATCTGGTCCGGCGTCAGGACGGCGGTCAGGACAAGCAGGAGCAGGAGGGCCAGGAGCTGGCCGGTCATCAGGGTGGAGTAGAGAATCCCCGACCAGAAGCCGCGCCGGTCCCTTGCCGCCATCTCCGAGAGGTAGGTGGCGCTCGCGCCGTACTCCCCGCCCATGCTGACGCCCTGGAGGATGCGGGCGAAGACCAGGATGGCGGGGGCTGCCAGGCCGATCTGGTCATGCCCCGGGCACAGGCCGATGATCAGGGAGCCCAGGCACATGAGGGCCACCGAGGCGATCATGGCCGAACGCCGCCCCGCCCGGTCGCCGTAGAGCCCCATGATCCAGGCGCCGAAGGGCCTGGCCAGGAAGCCGACGGCATAGACCGCCGCCGATCCCAGCAGCTGGGCGGTCTGGTCTCCCTTCGGGAAGAAGACAGGGGCGAAGTAAAGGGCGAAGGCCGCGTAGACGAACCAGTCGAAGGTCTCGACCATATTGCCCGCCGAGGCCGCCAGGATCGAGCGCAGCCGGGAGCGGTCCGCGGTCTGGTCGTGCGCCATGAAGAACCCCCCGATTTTTCGCCGATCTAGCCTGCTTTGCCGCCGCTGTCGCCGCCAGGGCTTCCAACCCCGCCGCCCGGCGTCTAGGGAGAAACCGACATCGACGAGGAGGCCCCGCCATGATCCGCAAGCCTGACGGTACCTGGGACAAGTCCCGCCTGCCGAGCCGCCATGTGACGGAAGGTCCGTCCCGGGCGCCGCACCGGTCCTATTATTACGCCATGGGCCTGGGCTCGCGCGAGATCGCCCAGCCTTTCGTCGGCGTGGCCTCCTGCTGGAATGAGGCGGCCCCCTGCAATACCGCCCTCATGCGCCAGGCGCATGCGGTGTCCGAGGGCGTGAAGAAGGCCGGTGCCACCCCGCGGGAATTCTGCACCATCACCGTCACCGACGGGATCGCCATGGGCCATGAGGGCATGCGCTCTTCCCTCGTCAGCCGCGACGTGATCGCCGACTCCGTCGAGCTGACCATGCGCGGCCACGGCTACGACGCCCTTGTGGGCATAGCCGGCTGCGACAAGTCGCTGCCCGGCATGATGATGGCCATGCTGCGCCTGAACGTGCCCTCGGTCTTCCTCTACGGCGGCTCCATCCTGCCGGGGTCCTGGCAGGGCCGGGACGTCACCGTGGTCGATGTCTTCGAGGCGGTGGGCCAGCATTCGGCCGGCAAGATGAGCCTGGACGACCTCTGCTCCCTCGAACAGCACGCCTGCCCGTCTGACGGGGCCTGCGGGGGCCAGTTCACCGCCAACACCATGGCCTGC
>CAIWHQ010000076.1 GCA_903912465.1 uncultured Alphaproteobacteria bacterium
TCGTCGCGGTTCTCGGCCTCGGTCCAGTGGGCGGCGTCGCGCATCCAGTTCAGGTCGGCCCCGGCGGAAAAGACCTTGCCGGCACCGCGCAGGAAGACCACCCGAACGCCCTCGGCAGCCTGCAGGGTCTCGAAGGTCTCGTGCAGGGCACCGATCAGCTCAGCGTTGAAGCTGTTGCGCGCCTCCGGCCGGTTCAGGGTGACGATGGCCACCCCTTCCTGGGTGGTGTCCAGGCGCACCAGGTCGGAGCTGGCGTCGCTGTCGACGCCTTCGACCAGGGGATCTGCGATCGGGTTGGTCATGAAGGGGCTCCGGGTTCAGGGGGTGGTCACATGCGGAAGACACCGAAGCGCGTCTGCGCGACGGGGGCGTTCAGGGCGGCGGACAGGGACAGGCCCAGGACATCGCGGGTCTGTGCGGGATCGATGATCCCATCGTCCCAGAGGCGGGCGGTGGCGAAATAGGGATCGCCCTCGGCTTCGTAGCGCTCGCGGACGGGCGACTTGAAGGCCTCTTCCTCGGCGGCCGGCCAGTCGCCCCCCCGGGCCTCGATCCCGTCCCGGCGGATCGTCGCCAGGACGCTGGCGGCCTGTTCGCCGCCCATGACCGAGATGCGGCTGTTGGGCCAGCTCCACAGGAAGCGTGGGGAATAGGCCCGGCCGCACATGCCGTAGTTGCCGGCCCCGAAGGAGCCGCCGATCAGGACGGTGAGCTTGGGAACCTCGGCGCAGGCCACGGCGGTGACCAGCTTGGCGCCGTCCCGGGCGATTCCGCCGGCCTCGTAGCGGCCGCCGACCATGAAGCCCGAGATGTTCTGCAGGAAGAGGAGGGGGATGCCCCTCTGGCAGGCCAGCTCGATGAAGTGGGCACCCTTGAGCGCGCTCTCCGAGAACAGGATGCCGTTGTTGGCCAGGATGGCCACGGGATAGCCCCAGATGCGGGCGAAGCCGCAGACCAGGGTCTGACCGTAGAGGGCCTTGAACTCCTCGAAGGCCGAGCCGTCGACGATCCGGGCGATCACCTCGCGCACGTCGTAGGGCGCGCGGACGTCCTGGGGGATGACCCCGTAGATCTCCTCGGGGTCGAACAGGGGCGGGCGGGGATCGGCCAGGACCGGGCCTTCGGGCCGGCGGGTATTCAGGCCGGCGACGATGCGGCGGACGATGGCCAGGGCGTGCAGGTCGTCCTCAGCCACATGGTCCACAACGCCCGAGCGGCGGCCGTGGACGTCGGCGCCGCCGAGGTCCGACGCGGAGATGATCTCGCCCGTAGCCGCCTTCACCAGGGGGGGGCCGCCCAGGAAGATGGTGCCCTGGCTCTCCGGCCCGGTCCCGCGGACGATCACCGTCTCGTCGGACATGGCCGGGACGTAGGCACCGCCGGCCGTGCACGAGCCCATGACGCAGGCGATCTGGGCGATCCCCCGGGCGCTCATGCGGGCCTGGTTGAAGAAGATGCGTCCGAAGTGATCCCGGTCGGGGAAGACCTCGGCCTGGTGCGGCAGGTTGGCCCCGCCGGAGTCCACCAGGTAGACGCAGGGCAGGTTGTTCTGCTCGGCGATCTCCTGTGCCCGCAGGTGCTTCTTCACGGTCAGGGGGAAGTAGGCGCCGCCCTTCACCGTGGCGTCGTTGGCGAGGATCATCACCTCGCGCCCGCTGACCCGGCCGATCCCGGCGATCAGGCCTGCGGCGGGAGCCTCGTCATCGTAGAGGCCGAAGGCCGTCAGGGCACCGATCTCCAGGAAGGGAGCGCCCGGGTCAAGCAGGCCCTCGACCCGGTCCCGGGGCAGGAGCTTGCCGCGGGCCTCGTGCCGGCGCCGGCTGTCCTCGGGCCCGCCCGCCGCCGCCAGGGCGGTGCGCTCCCGCAGGCGGGTGGCGAGGCCGCGGTTGACCTCCGCATTGGCGCGGAAGGCCGCTGAGGCCGGATCAAGGGCGGACTTCAGGACGGGCATGGACAAGGCATAGCCGGGGGCCGGCCCGGCGGCTAGTCCGTGCTGACCGCAGGCGCGCGCGCGTTTCTCATTGTCGCAGAAGCGGGATAGTCTTCCCGATGTGCCCTCACCTACCGGACCCGCCCTTACCCGGCTTTTCGAGACCGCCCGCCAGACCGGCGCGGGGCGGTGGTGGTGCCTGCCCGGCGGAAGCGACCTCTTTCGCCCCGGCGAACCGGCGGACGAACTGCATTTCCTGCACGCCGGGCGGCTAGGCGCCTTCCGCATCGAGGACCATGAAGAGCCGCGCTTCCTGGGAATCGTCCGCCCTGGCGAGCCGGCCGGCGAAATGAGCCTGATCACTGGCGGCCTGCACTCGGGCCGGCTGACCGCACTCAGGGATTCCGAAATCATCTCCGTGGACCGCGACGCCTTTTTCGAGGCTTGCGACGCCGATCCGGACATCATGGTGGACGTGGCGCGGCAGATGGTCGGCCGCGCCCGGAACGCCGGGCGGCCCGC
The DNA here is from genome assembly GCA_903912465.1 of uncultured Alphaproteobacteria bacterium. Classification (GTDB taxonomy): domain Bacteria; phylum Pseudomonadota; class Alphaproteobacteria; order Caulobacterales; family Caulobacteraceae; genus Phenylobacterium. The sequence goes on from CAIWHQ010000076.1 coordinate 2,453, forward strand.
CGCCCTGGTGGAGCCCTCGGTCTTCGGTTTTGTCACCGCCGGGCCTATGGATGGCCTTCGGGAGCTGGTGGAGGCGCTCGCCGCGCGCATCCGGGCGACCGGTTATTCCGTCGCCGTCGCCGGGGTCGAGGCCCAGGACGAGGAGTCTTCCTGGTTCTCGAACCTCGAGCACGGAGTCGACTACGTCCTCTACATGGCCAACCTGGAGGAACAGGCCTGGGCGGCCAAGATCGCCCGCCAGGTCGACCGGCTCTTCCGCGTCGGACGCGGTGATTACCCTCCGCCGCCCGGATCCGCCGCCGCGATACCGGCGGCGCTTGGCCTTGGCGCTGAACTGATCCTCGTCCAGCCGGCGGGTATCCGCAGGCCAAGGGGCAGCGAGGCCTGGATGACGGCGACCGGGGCGGCAGGGCTGACCCATATTCGCCGGGGCGACCCCGGGGACCTTGAACGGCTTGTCCGGCACCTGACCGGCAGGGCCGTGGGCCTGGTCCTGTCGGGCGGGGGGGCCCGGGCCTACGCCCACATCGGAGTCATCCGCGCCCTCACGGAGCGGGGCGTGCCCATCGACTTTGTCGGTGGCGCTTCCATGGGCGCGGTCATCGCCGCTGGCCTGGCCCTCGGCTGGGACCTGGAGGAAATGGACCGGCGGATCCGCCTCGCCTTCGTGGACTCCAGTCCTGTGGATGACATCGCCTTCCCGATGCTCGCCATGATCCGGGGTGGAAAGGTCGCCCACAGGCTCGAGGAGAACTTCGGCGACGTACAGTTCGCCGACCTCTGGCGGCCCTGCTTCTGCGTCTCGTCCAACCTGACCACGGGCGTACCGCAGGTGCACAGGCGGGGCCTTGTCCGGGCGGCCCTGCGCGCCTCGATCTCCCTGCCTGGCCTCCTGCCTCCCGCCACCCAGGGCCAGAATGTCCTGGTGGATGGCGCCGTCCTGAAGAACCTGCCCGTGGACGTCATGCGCAGCGGCCTTTCGGGTCCCATCATCGGGGTCGACGTCAGCCGCGGCCTGTCCATCACAGCCGCCGACATCGTCCGGCCGCGCTCCATGCTGCGCTGGATCCTCTCGGGCCAGTGGCGCAAGGGGCCACCCATCGTCTCCCTGCTGATCCGGGCGGCGACCGTATCCTCTGGCCGCGACCTGGCCGCGGATCGGGAGGCGGCGGACGTCCTCATTGTGCCCGAGCTGGCCGGGGTCGAGATCCGGGACTGGAGCGCCTATGACCCTGCCGTGGCTGCCGGCTACGCCGCCGCCATCGCCGCTATCGACCACCTGGGCCACCCGCTGGAAGACCTGCGCAGGCGCACGCCCCAGCCAGCCCCCGCATCCCGCTGACAGGACAAAAAAGCCAGCTTGTCAGACCCGGCGAAGCAGGCACACGCTGGTGTCCTTGTCCAACCCTTGAAAGGAGGTGATCCAGTGTCTCACCGTTATCTCTCGGAAGTCGCTGCTGGATTTATGACCTCCGCGCTCGCGCGGTAGCATTCTCCCATCGTCTTTGTGCGAAGCTGTGACTTCCACGATCGGTGTCGGGCGGCTCGGGAAACCGGGCCGCCCGTTTCGTTCCAGCACCCGGATGCGGCTGTGACCGGCGGGTAAAGCGGAGGACAAGGGATGCAGGGCGAGGACCAGGCCTGGGTCGCGGTGGATGCCTACTTCGCCGAGAGGCTGATCGGAAAGGACCCCTTGTGGGCCAGACTCCGGGAGACGAACGCCGCCGCTGGCCTTCCCCCCCACGACGTCTCACCCCTGCAAGGCCGGTTCCTGTCCCTTCTGGTCAAGGCCACGGGTGCCCGCCGCATTCTGGAGATCGGAACCCTGGGCGGAGTTTCGGCAACCTGGATGGCGCAAGCCCTGCCGGCCGGGGGCCAGCTGATCTCCCTGGAGGTGTCCCCGGATTACGCCGCCCTTGCCCGGCAAAACCTGGACCGCGCGGGGATCGGCGACCGGGTTCAGATCCTCGTCGGTCCAGCCCTGGAGTCCCTGGCCCGCCTGGACGCAGACGCCTGTCCTGCGTTTGACCTCGTCTTCATCGATGCCGACAAGCCGAACAATCCCGCCTACCTCGACTGGGCGCTGAAGCTGACACGGCCTGGCGGCCTTATCATCGGCGACAATGTGGTTCGCGGCGGCGCCGTCCTGGAGTCCGTCTCCGAAGATGACCGGGTCCGGGGCGTTCGGACCTTCACCGAGCGTCTCGGACGCGAACCGCGCCTGTTCTCAACCGCCCTGCAGACCGTTGGCGAGAAGGGCTGGGACGGCATGACCCTGTCCTTCGTCGAGACATAGACCCTCGGCGGCAATCGCCTCAGGCGCCGATCAGCTCCCGGCCGATCAGGTAGCGGCGGATCTCGTTGGTGCCCGCGCCGATGTCGTAGAGCTTGGCGTCGCGCAGCAGGCGCTCGGCGGGGAAGTCGCGGGTGTAGCCCGCGCCGCCCAGGGCCTGGATGGCCTCCAGCGCGACCTTCACGGCGTTTTCCGAGGCCAGGAGGATGGCGCCGGCGGCATCGTGGCGGGTCGCCTGGCCCGCGTCGCAGGCCCGCGCCACGGCGTAGACATAGGCCCGGGCTGAGTTCAGGGCGACGTACATGTCCGCCACCTTGGCCTGGATGAGCTGGAAGGTGCCGATGGCCTGGCCAAACTGGCGGCGCTCGCGGACATAGGGCACGACCAGGTCCAGGCAGGCCTGCATGATGCCCAGCGGCCCGCCCGCCAGCACCGCCCGCTCGTAGTCCAGCCCACTCATCAGAACGCCGACGCCGCCGTTCACCGGCCCCATGACGCTCTCCTCGGGAACCTCGCAGTCCTGGAAGACCAGCTCTGCGGTGTCGGAGCCGCGCATGCCCATCTTGTCGAGCTTGGGACTGGTGGAGAAGCCGGCGAAACCGCGCTCGATCAGGAAGGCGGTGATGCCCCGGGGGCCGGCGTCTGGATCTGTGCGGGCATAGACCACAAGGACGTCAGCGTGGGGGCCGTTGGTGATCCAGAACTTGGTTCCGTTGAGGACATAGCGGTCGCCGCGCCGCTCGGCGCGCAGGCGCATGGAGACGACGTCTGAGCCCGATCCCGCCTCGCTCATGGCCAGGGCGCCGACATGCTCGCCCGAGATCAGCCGGGGCAGATGGCGCGCCTTCTGGGCCTCGGTTCCCCAGCGGCGGATCTGGTTCACGCAGAGGTTGGAATGGGCACCGTAGGACAGGCCCACCGAGGCCGAGGCCCGGGAGATCTCCTCCATGGCCACCACGTGCTCGAGATAGCCCAGGCCGGCGCCGCCATCCTCGGCCTCCACTGTAAGGCCCAGGAGGCCCAGGAGGCCCATCTGTGGCCAGAGGTCGCGGGGGAAGGCGTTGTCCCGGTCGATGGCCGCGGCGCGCGGGGCGATTCGCTCGGCAGCGAAACGGGCGACGGAGGCCCGCAGGGCGTCGGTGGTCTCACCCAGGGCGAAGTTGAATTCAGGCTGGCTCATGGCCCGTGAAATACCACGCAGGAACCCGGGGGGCGAGGCGGGACGCCTAGAGCATGATCAGCCGGGCGATGCCCAGGAGGGCCAGGAAGCCCATGAAGTCGGTCGCGAAGGTCACCAGCACGGAGGACGAGACCGCCGGGTCCCGGCCAAGGCGGTCCAGTATGATCGGGGCCAGTATCCCGGCCAGGGCGGCGACGAAGAAGGTGGCCACGATGGCCAGCCCCACGGTGAGGGCGAGCCGCGGATCCTGGAACAGGAGCCAGACGGCGGCGGCCAGGAGCACGGCCAGGATCGAGCCGTTCAGGAGGCCTGTCGCCACCTCGCGGCCGATGATGCGGGCCGAGTTGGCGGCGTTCAGCTCCCGGCTCGACAGGGCGCGAACCGCCACGGCGAGGGTCTGGGTGCCGGCGTTTCCGCCCAGGGAGGAGACGATGGGCATGAGGATGGCCAGGGTCAGGACCTGGGCGATCACCCCCTGGAAGGCGCCGATCACGCTCGAGGCCAGGGCCGCCGTGCCCAGGTTGAGGACCAGCCAGGGCAGGCGCGAGCGGATGGCGCCGGCCAGGCTGGCGTCACGTCCGACATCGGACACGCCGGCCAGGGCCAGGATGTCCTCCTCGCCCTCCTCGCGGATGACGCCGACGATGTCGTCAACGGTCAGCTGGCCCACCAGCCGGCCACCCGGCTCGACCACGGGGGCGGAGATCAGGTGGTACTTGTCGAAGATATAGGCCGCCTCTTCCTGGTCCATGCCCACCGGAATCTCGGTGAGGGGCTCCATGATCCGGGCCAGGGGCGTATCGCGGTCATGGCGCAGCAGACGACTGACGGGGACCCCGCCCAGGGGCCGGTGGGAGGGGTCGACCACGTAGACGTCGAAGAACAGCTCCGGCATCTCATCGCCGGCCGCAAGGAAGTGATCGAGGGCCTGGCCGACGGTCCAGAACTGGGGCGCTGAGGCCACCTCGCGCTGCATCAGGCGGCCAGCGGACTCTTCATCGTAGGCCAGTGAGGTCTCGATGGCGGCCCGGTCGACGTCGGGCAGGGCGGCCAGGACCTGGGCCCGCTTGTCGGCCTCCAGGTCCTCGACCAGGTCCACGGCGTCGTCGGAGTCCATCTCGCCGAGGGCCCGGACCAGGGTGGCCGAGGGCATGCGCTCAAGCAGTTCCTCGCGGATCTCCGGCTCGATCTCGGACAGGATCTCGGCCAGGGCCTCCGGGTCGAGGTGGGCCATCACCTCCTCGCGGTCCCCCGCGGAAAGAAAGCCCATCAGGTCGGCGACGTCGGCGGGATGGAGGGCGGCCAGGAGCTCGCGCAGGCGCTCGGCGTCGCCCCGGTCGGCAGCGTCGACCACAAGGGCCACGAAGTCGGGATTGAGGGCGTAGTCGTCGCCGAGGGCCAGGTCCTCGAGGTCCTCGACGACTGGACCGCCCGACATCACGTCATCGCGCAGGGAATGTTCAGTGTCGCGACTCATGCGGACCTGCCCTCCCGGCGCTATGCGTTTCAGACTGGACCTTGTCCCCGGACCCTTTGACTCACTGGTGCGGTCGAGAAGACTCGAACTTCCACGGGTTGCCCCACAGCGACCTCAACGCTGCGCGTCTACCAATTCCGCCACGACCGCGCGTGGTGAGCGGGGGGCCTACCAAAGCCAGACGGCTTTGTGAAGCGCGATCAGGAACTGGAGCCCGCCATGAAGTCGTAGACGTCCGCCGCCCGCGTCACCGTGATGGCAATCCGGTCGTCATTGACCTGGATCTCGCCACGGGCCACGGGGTGATTGTTGGCGAGGATCCAGACCTCGTCATTGACCGTGGCGTCCAGGGGGATGACGGCACCGCGGCCCATGCGGAGCAGTTGGGCCATGGGCAGGATCGACCGGCCAAGGAGCACCGAGATTTCGACGTTGACGGCGTTGATCTGGCCCAAGGCGGGTCACCTTCCAAGAACGCAAACCGGGGCCGCGCACAGCTTGCGCGGCGACTCATCCGCGCCCAGATTGCACGCAACATGATTGACCGGACGTTAAACAAGCCGGACTTCCGGCGCGCGGACGGCGGTGCCTGCGGCTGGGCCGTCTCGCCCGGGCTGACGCCCTATCCGGAGGCGGCGGCGGCCATGGAGGCCCGGGCCGAGGCCATTGCCCGCGGCGAAGCCTCCGAGCTGGTCTGGCTGCTGGAGCATCCGCCCCTCTATACCGCCGGGGTCTCGGCCCGGGACTCCGACCTTCTCGATGCGGACCGGTTCCCTGTCTTCCGCAGCCCCCGGGGCGGGCAGTATACCTACCACGGTCCCGGCCAGAGGGTGGCCTATGTCCTTCTCGACCTCTCGGCCCGCCAGAAGGACATCCGCGCCTACGTGCAGGCCCTCGAAGCCTGGATCCTCGCTGCCCTGGCCCGGTTCGCCGTCGACGGCGTGGTCCGCGAGGGCCGGGTGGGCGTCTGGATCGAGCGACACAGCCCCGGGTCGCCGGCGCGGGAGGACAAGATCGCCGCCATCGGCGTCAAGGTCCGGCGCTGGGTCTCCTTCCACGGGATTTCGCTGAACGTCGAACCGGACCTTTCCCACTTCAGTGGCATCGTGCCCTGCGGCCAGACGGCCCACGGGGTGACCAGCCTTGCAGACCTGGGCCTGACCTGCAGCCTGGAGGACGCGGACGACGCCCTGCGCTCCGCCTTCACCGGGGTGTTCGGGCCGGTGACACCGGCGGAACCGCCGGTCTAGGCGAGGGTCGAACCCCCGGCTGGCGGTGGCCCGTAGCGGTTCACCCCCGTCTCACCGGAGAGCACGCCCAGCTCCACGACCGCCCAGATCAGGACCAGGACGAAGGGAAAGTCGAGGAACCCCGAGGGCTGGGGCCAGACGGCGACCAGGGCAGCCAGGACCAGGGCGGCGAACCAGCCGTTCCGCCCACGGTCATGCAGGCGCCGGGCCAGGAGGCAGGCTGCGACCCAGACCAGGAGCGGCCAGACCAGCCAGCCGGTGATCCACTGCAGGGGTCCGGCGGAGACGGCGTCGTAGACAACGGCGATGGCCAGGAGGACCAGGGCCGAGACCAGGAAGTCCCGTCGGCCCAGCCGCCCCCCGCCGCTGAGGAAGCGAGCGGCCAGGGCGTCCCGCCCGGAAGAAGACGGCGGCGTTCCGGTCACGTGGCGCGCGCCGGATCGCTCTGGGCCCAGGCCGGGCGGAGGGTGAAGGCGTCGAAAAAGGCGGACAGCCGGGGGCGGCCGGGGCGCCAGGGTTCGGCCGCGAAGCGAAAATCGAGATAGCCGAGGGCGCAGGCGACGGCGATGTCGCAGATCCGGGCGTCCTCGCCGGCGCGGAGGTCCGCGCCCTCCAGCATGTCGAGGACCCGGCGGATCTTTTCGCCCTGACCCCGGCGCCAGTCGGCCCAGCGCAGGGGTTCGGGCCGAAGGGCCTCCTCGTATCGGGCCAGCAGGGCCGCATCGAGCAGGCCATCTGCGGCGGCGTGGAGGGTCTGGACCCGCCAGCGGGCCTCGCCGCTGGCAGGGCACAGCCGCCGGGGGGTGAGACTGTCGAGGTAGTCGGCGATCACCCGGCTGTCGAAGAGGGCCTCACCGTCATCGGTGATCAGGACCGGGATCTTGCCGAGGGGGTTCAGGGCCGAGAGCTCGGGCGTGTCGGCGACCGGCGAAGCGGACGCGTTCGTCGCCTCGATCCGGCCTTCGAGGCCGAGTTCGGCGGCGGCCAGCCAGACCTTCCGGGCA
>CAIWHQ010000077.1 GCA_903912465.1 uncultured Alphaproteobacteria bacterium
ACCAAGCGCCAGCAGCTCTGCAACGACCTGATCGCCAGGCGGCGGGCCGCCGTGGAGTCCACCTTCGCCACCTGGAAGCGCCGCATGGGTCTGGTCCGGGCCCGCTACATAGGCCTGGAGAAGGTCGCCGGCCAGATCCTCCTGACCGCCATGGCCTTCAACCTGCGCCGCCTCGCAGTCCTGACGGCCTAGCTGCGCCCGGACTCCGTCCCGACCCCGCCAAAGCGCATCAAAACAACCCGAAAGGACCAGAAAACCTCGCCTCAATGCGCCTCAAGGCACAGGACGGCACGTATCGCAGAAGTCCCCCAAGGGGGAGCTCCGGGCGAAGCCCGGTGAGGGGGTCAACGGCGTCTCAGGAGATGTGGTAGGCCCGCTCGCCGTGAGCGCCCAGGTCCAGGCCCTCGTCGATCACCTCGTCGCTGGCCCTCAGGCCTGTCAGCCGTCGGACGATGGCGATCAGTACCAGGCTGGCGCCCGCCGACCAGGCGCAGACTACCAGGACGCCCAGCCCCTGCCGCCAGACCTGGCCCGCCAGGGTCACGCCCTCGGCATAGCCGGTCCCGCCCAGGAGGGGGTGGGCCAGGACCGCCAGCATCAGGGTCCCCAGAATGCCGCCCACGCCATGGACCGCGAAGACATCAAGGCTGTCATCGACCTTCAGCCGGGCCTTCACCAGGGTCACGGCCTCGAAGCAGACATAGCTGCCCAGCGCCCCCAGGAAGAGCCCCGCCAAGGGGCTGATGAAGCCCGAGGCCGGGGTCACGGTAGCGAGGCCGGCGACCACGCCGGTGACCAGGCCCACCAGGCTGGACCGGCCGAAGCGGCGGTGTTCGATCAGGGCCCAGACCAGGCCCGCCGAGGCCGCCGCCATGTGGGTGGCGGTCAGGGCCGCGCCGGCGTCGGCGTTGGCCGCCAGGGCGCTGCCGCCGTTGAAGCCATACCAGCCGACCCAGAGCAGGCCGGCGCCGGTCATGGTCATGCCCGGATTGTGCGGCGGCGAAAGCTCCCGGGGATAGCCGTCCCGGGGCCCTACGGCCCGGGCCAGCAGAAGGGCGCTGACGCCGGCCGTGGCGTGCACCACCAGGCCTCCGGCATAGTCCTTGACCCCCAGGGTCGCCATCCAGCCGCCGCCCCAGATCCAGTGGCAGACGGGAGCGTAGACCAGGACCAGCCAGCCGGCGCAGAAGGCCAGGAGGCCAGCGAACTTCACCCGCTCGACCACGGCACCGATCATCAGGGCGGGGGTGATGACGGCGAAGGCCATCTGGAAGGCGAAAAAGACAATCTCGGGCACTGTGCCGACGGCGTCGCCCCGGGAAAGGCCCATCAGGCCGATACGGCCCAGGTCGCCGATGAAGGGCGCGGTCCCGGAGAAGGCCAGGGAATAGCCCAGGGCCAGCCAGACCACCGAGGCCAGGCAGGCCACCGCCGTGCACTGCATCAGGACGGACAGGACATTCTTTGTGCGCACCAGGCCGCCATAGAAGAGGGCCAGGCCCGGCAGGCTCATCAGCAGGACAAGGGCGGTGGCGCTGAGCAGCCAGGCGGTGTCGCCAGAGTCCACCTGCGAAGGGGCCTGGGCCAGGGCCGGTCCCGAGGCCAGCAGGCCCAGGCTCAGGGTGGCGAGCGCCGTGCCCCAAACTCTTCCGCGCCTCACGACTCTTCCGCGCTTCATGCCTCGCATCCCCCCTTGCGCCGTTCCGGCGGTTGTCCTGAAGTCCTTGGCTACAGGATCAGGCGGCGCTGAAAAGGCCCAAAGAACAGGCTCAGGGTGCCTTCCCCTGAGGCAGGCCTGGAGCGGCGCAGATGGGCGGAGTTGGAAATTGACCGGAAAATCGGCAAAACGGGACGATCTGGCCCAGGTCCTGCGGTCTGCGGAGCGGATTGTGGCCTTCACTGGGGCCGGAATCTCCACGGAATCGGGAATTCCGGACTTCCGCTCGCCAGGCGGGGTCTGGAGCCGGATGAAGCCCATCCAGTTTCAGGATTTCGTGAACAGCGAGGAAAAGCGCCGGGAATCCTGGACCCGGGCCTTCCAGGGCCGCGCCGGCTGGACCGGCCGGGAGCCCAACGCCGGCCACTTTGCCCTGGCCCGCCTGTGGGAGAGCGGCCGCCTGTCCGCCGTCATCACCCAGAACGTCGATAACCTGCACCAGCACTCGGGCATCCCCGCCGACCGGGTGATCGAACTGCACGGTAATGCCAGCTATGCGACCTGCCTGTCCTGCGGCCTTCGCCACGAGATCGACGACCTGCGTCCGGCCTTCGAGGTCCGGGATGAGCTTCCCGCCTGCCGGGCGTGCACCGGCCTGGTGAAGACGGCGACCATCTCCTTCGGCCAGGCCATGCCCGAGGCGCCCATGCGGCGCGCGGAGGAAGAGACCCTGTCCTGTGACCTCTTCCTGGTACTGGGCTCCAGCCTCACCGTCTGGCCGGCAGCGGGCTTTCCCCTGCAGGCGCGGCGGTCCGGGGCACGCCTGGTGATCGTGAACCGGGACCCCACGGACCTGGACGAATACGCCCACCTCGTCATCCACGACGAGATTGGACCCACCCTGTCGGAGGTGGTCCCGGCCAACTTCCCCGGCTGATCCCGGGGGCGGCGGGTGCCGCCCCGGGACCGCGCCTTGGGATCAGTTCCGCCAGACGACCGAGGCCGTGACGTCCTCGGCGCCGCCCTCGTAGGACCGGATCTCGTTGCGGCCCACCACCATGTGGTGGACCTCGTCCGGGCCGTCGGCGAAGCGCAGGTGGCGCACGTCTGTGTACATGGAGGCCAGGGGCGTCCACTGGGAAATGCCCGTCGCGCCATGCATCTGGATGGCCTGGTCGATGATCTTGCAGGCCCGCTCCGGGACCATGGCCTTGACCATGGAGACCCAGACCCGGGCTTCGCGGTTGCCCAGCACGTCCATGGCCTTGGCCGCCTTGAGGACCATCAGGCGCATGGCCTCGATGTCGATCCGGGCGCGGGAGATGATTTCGACGTTGCCGCCCAGCCAGGCGATCTTGCGACCGAAGGCCTCCCGCGACAGGCCCCGGCTGACCATGAGGTCCAGGGCCCGCTCGGCCTTGCCGATGGTCCGCATGCAGTGGTGGATCCGGCCCGGCCCAAGGCGGACCTGGCTGATCTCGAAGCCGCGGCCCTCGCCCAGGAGGACGTTGGACCTGGGCACCCGCACATTGGTGAAGCGGATGTGCATGTGGCCGCGGGGGGCGTGGTCCTGGCCAAAGACGTGCATCGGGCCGAGGATCTCCACCCCGGGCGCGTCGATGGGCACCAGGATCTGCGACTGCTGCTTGTGCGGCGGAGCGTCAGGGTTGGTGCGGACCATGGTGATCATGATCTTGCAGCGCGGGTCGCCGGCGCCGGAGATGTAGTACTTCTCACCGTTGATCACCCACTCGTCGCCGTCCAGCACCGCCTGGGTGGCGATGTTCTTGGCGTCGGATGAGGCCACCGCCGGCTCGGTCATGGCGTAGGCCGAGCGGATCTCGCCGTTCAGCAGGGGCTTCAGCCAGCGCTCCTTCTGCTCGGGTGTGCCGACGCGCTCGAGCACTTCCATGTTGCCGGTGTCGGGTGCCGAGCAGTTCATCACCTCCGAGGCCATGGGCGCCTTGCCCAGCTCCACGGCGATGTAGGCGTAGTCGAGGTTGGACAGGCCCTCGCCGGTATCGGCGTCGGGCAGGAAGAAGTTCCACAGGCCTTCCTTCTTGGCCTGGTCCTTGGCCTTCTCCAGCACGTCGAGCTGGCCGGGGGCGAAGGTCCAGCGGTCCGTGTGGCCCTCGCCCAGGGCCTGGAATTCCTTCTGCATGGGCACGACCGTCTCGGCGATGAAGCGCTTCACGTGCTCATAGAGCGGCGTCGCCTTCTCGCTCATCCGCAGGTCATTCATGTCGTCGTGCGGGTTGAAGCCGAAGGTCAGTGGTCCCGTGGAGGGGGGTGTCGGGGCGTTCATGGGGGTTCCTTCCTGTCCGGTCTGATGTCTGGAAGCGATTAAGGCCGCGGCGGCCGGTCCTGACAAGCCCGCCGCTTAACGGACCTGCCGGGCCAGGAAGTCCAGGGTCCGCCGGGTGGCCTCGTCGCCGGGAGCGCCGAAGCCGTAGTTGAGGCTGTTGTGGCTCTCGCCTTCGGCGTCGAACACCTCAGCCTCGCCGCCGGCCGCGCGCAGGGTCTGCGCCAGGGTCCGGGCCTGTCCGGGGGTCTCGGGATTGTCGCCGTCCACGTGCAGGATCACGGGTGGCGGCCGTCGGCCGGGCGCGGCGTGGCTGACCGGCGACATGGCCGTCCAGCCTTGCGGGTCGGGGCCGAAGACCCGGGCGTAGACCGGATCACCCGTCTCGCGGACGTGCAGGGCGATGTCCAGGCCGTAGGCGTCCAGAAGGACGACGGCGCGGACAGCCTCCGCCGGGACGCCCGCCCCCTCCAGGTAGGACTCGTCCAGGGCCACCAGGGCGGCCAGGTGCGCGCCCGCCGAATGCCCCATCAGGACGATCCGCTCGGGATCCAGCCCGCAGGCCTTCGCCTCCCGCCGGAGGAAGGCCACGGCTTCGGCGATGTCCCGGGCGGCCTCCTGCGGCGGGCCGTGCCGGCGCAGGCGGTAGTTCACCGTGGCGTAGGCGTACCCCGCCCCCCGGAAGGCCCGGGCCTGGCGCGGGGTGCCGGCGTACTTGCCCCCATGCATCCAGGTGCCGCCGTGGACGAAGACCACCAGGGGGGCGGGCAGGGGGCTGGCGCCGGGCCAGAGGTCGAGGCGGTGGGCGGCTGCGGGCAGTCCTGCCGTCGGCGCAAGGTAGGCGAGGTTGCGCACTGGCCGGTCAGCGCCCGGGGCGATCCCGGCGCAGGCGGCCGCCGCGAGGGCTGGTCCTGTGCTCCCCAGGGCAGCGGCCAGCACCAGCGCCGCCAGGGCGCGCCGAGCAGGTGGTTGGACAGCCCCGCCCGGGCCGTGCAGGATCGCGGATGACATCAATGACCTCATTCCCGAGAGCATGCCCATGCACCTGACCCGCCGCAACCTCCTCGCCGCCGCCTCGGCCGCCCCCCTGGCGACCCTCGGGGGGACGGCGCGCGCCGCGGCCCCGGCCCTGCCGCTCACCTCTCCGGCCGCCGCCGGGTTCGATCCAGCCCGGCTGAGGGCCCTCTCGGCCGACCTCCAGGACCTGGTGGATCGGGGCCAGCTCGCGGGGGTCACCACCCTGGCGGCGCGGAAGGGCAAGGTCTTCCACTTCGAGACCCGGGGCCTGGCGGATGTGGAGACCGGCGCCCCGGCCCGGCCGGACACGATCTGGCGGATCGCCTCCATGACCAAGCCGGTAGCGGGCGTGGCCATGATGCAGCTCTGGGAGAAGGGACTCTGGAAGCTGGAGGACCCCGTCGAGCGGCACATCCCGGAGTTCGCCGGCCTCAAGGTGAAGGGCCCGGACGGATCCCTGGTCCCCCAGGCCTCGCCCATGACCATGGCCCAGCTGATGAGCCATACCGCCGGCTTTGACGTCAGCGCCGGATATGCCAACGCCGGCCTCCGGTCCGGCGACCTGAAGGAAATGATCCGCCGGCTCGCCGCCCTGCCCCTGGCCGCCCAGCCGGGGACCGACTGGCGGTATGGCCCCAGCGTCGACATCCAGGGCCATGTGGTCGAGCGCCTCTCGGGCGAGCGGCTGGACGCCTACCTCGACCGCCACGTCTTTTCGCCTCTCAAGATGGTCGACACGGGACTCCACGTCCCGGCGGCGAAGGCCCCCCGGGTGGCGCGCATCCACACCTACCGGGACGGCCGCATCGTCGCGGGTCCGGCCCAGGCCATACCGGTCACGCCGCCAGTCTTCCTGTCGGGAAGCGGGGGCCTCTTTTCCACCGCCGCCGACTATTTCCGGTTCTCCCAGGCCCTGCTGAACGAAGGTGCTCTGGAGGGCGCGCGTATCCTGAAGCCCGAGACCGTCCGCCTGATGCGACGCAGCGTCCTGGCTCCCGGGGTGAAGGTGGACCTCTACGGCCCCTCCCAGTCAGGGATGGGTTTCGGGCTCGACTTCGCGGTGGTCCAGGACCCTGCCGCCGCCGGGACCCCCCAAGGTCGCGACACCTTCTACTGGGGCGGGGCCTTCGGCACCTGGTTCTGGATCGATCCCACCAACGACATCGTCTTCGTGGGCATGATCCAGAACCTCAATGGCAGCATCCC
>CAIWHQ010000078.1 GCA_903912465.1 uncultured Alphaproteobacteria bacterium
CTCGACGTCCTCGAGCTCCGAATCCGTCCAGCCGGTGTGATCGCGGACCACGTCGAGCCCGAGGATGCCGAGCACCTCGAGGGAGGTCACGCGGCCGGCGGGCAATTCAAGCAGCGCCTTGACCAGGTTGCCGACGGGGGATTTGCGGAGTCCCTGGAGACCCGCCGTGCCGAACGCGAAGGAGGGGTCGCGCGCACCGAGGACGCCGGCCAGCAAGGGCGCATGGACCTCGGGGGACGGCGAGAGGATCAGGATATCTCCCTGCCGCAGGCCAGCGAGCGTAGGATCGGCGAACGCGGCCAGGATCTGGTCGCGCACCACCTCGGCCTCGCGCCACGCGCCGTGGCAGCGATGGACGGAGAAGGAGGCGTCGGGCGCCTTGAGCGGCACGGTCGCGGATTGGAAGTCGTCAACCCCGGCATGGAGGCGCCCCAGCAGGGAGCCGAAGGCGGCGCGGCGCGGCGGCGGCAGGAAGACCTCCGCATCGGGCGCGATGAGGTCGATGACCTTCTCCTGCTGCAGGGCGTAGTGCTTGCCGCACGAGCGGAGCAGACGGAAGGAGGCGCTGCGCTCGGACTTGCCGCTGGCTTCTTCGCCTTCACCGGCTTCGTAGGCCTTGAGGTCGCCGAGGAATCCCTCCGTAGGCTGGAGCACGAACAGGTTGACCTCCAGCACATCGCGCAAGGCATCGAGGATCTGCAGATGGGAGCGAGGGATGTCGCCGGTGGAGAACAGGCAGAGCCGGCCGGGCAGGCGGGCAGCGACCTTCGCGCGGTTCGCTGGCTGGCGGAGCGCGAACTGGACGTCTGCCTCGTGGAGCGGGGAGGCCAGCGGAAGCGAGCGCGCCTGCGCGAACTCACGGCGGAGATCCTGGATGGCCGCGCGCCAGAGCTGGGACCAGCGATCCGGGGCGCCGGCTTCGGCCCGGGCGATCCAGTCGGCGTCATTGCGGAGAAGCTCACGGTAGTGACGCGTCAGGCGCACGCAGAGATCCCAGAGGACCGTGCCGCCGTCCTGGGCCGGGTCGCCGACATAGTCCTTCCACGGGCCGGCATCCACGGAGAGCAACGCGTAGAACTTGGAGGTGAGGCCCTGAAGCGGGTCGGCCGGGGATTCCTTGAGACCCTCGTCGCGGAGGATCGAGCACAGCCAAGGCGTCAGGCGCCAGGTGCTGAGCAGGTCGGCGTTCATCTGGACCCCGAGGCCGCCTTCACGGATCAGGCCATGCGTGAGCCAGTTGCTCGGGCCCTTGCCGTCGATGATGATGATATCCTTGCGGAAGGGCTTGCCATGCGGCCGGGCGAGCACCTCGGCCAGCTGGCTGGCCAAGGCGGACATATCGAGACTCTGGTAAAGGGTGAGGCCGGCCATGGGGATGTCCAAGGCATACCCGGGTAGCCGCCTTTGGCAAATCTGTCCGGGCCTCGGTCGATAATACTTCAAGGCGGGCGAGTTTCATCCAAGTCGGACGAAACCCACGCTAAGCGGCGCGAAGCCGACGTATTGAAATCCCTCGCAGGGCGGAAGGTCCTCGATGTAAATCGGCTTCTCCACCTCAATCCTATCCCACGAGTCCTTAGGATGCGAGGGTTGACCAACAATCGCGTTCAGCCCCGTGGTCGTCTTTTGTCGACCGGTCAGGTAATTGGTGCTCACCCGGAACTGCCGCCCCGAGAACCGATTCACCTCACTCAACTCGCTGCCGATGAGCCTAAGCCGGCCCGCCTCGAGGCGAAACTTGCATTCCTCTGGGTAGGCCCACATAGGAGCCGCGATGTTCAGCATATGGTAAAAGGCTATGGTCAGCACATTCTTCTCGACCTTGATTCCCCTCAAGGCGTCGGAGTGGTCCCGTTTATTAGGATCGAATTCCGGCGGGATTAGTTTCGGGCATTCGACCAGTTTCATGAAGCCGCCCTTGCTCGCCAGCAGCACAACCAGCACACGCGGATTCGAGTTTTGGGCAGAACCATCGTCGCTTTTAGTGATCTTCTTCGGATCTTGCTCCTCCCGGATAAAAACCAGGTCGGCCAGGCCGTCGGCGTTCAAGTCCCCGCGGGCGATCGTATGCACCTTCCACCCCTTGGGGAGGTAGTCCTTGGCCGCCGGCGGCAGGGTCAGCGGGGCTTCCTCGGCGAAGAGCGCGGTGACGAGGAAGCAGAGGAGGAAGCGGGACATCCACCTATTATACCAGTTTAGTAAAGGGGTGGGAAGGCGGGGTCGCCCTGTCCCGCTCATCGATAATACTTTCGGCTCAACCGAGGCGGTGGTTGCCATCATCGACGGGACGGGAAGGATGCGGGGATGGACGAAGCGGACGCCGGCATGGGGGACTTCATCAAGAACCGGGAGGGTCCCGGGGAATTCGACCGCGATCGGTTCGCGGTGATTCCGGGGCACGCCGGGGTCTGGGAAGGCCTGCGCGCCGGAATCGCCGAACACTTGGAGGTTAGCTGGGTATTGGAACTCATCGACGACCGGACAGCGGTCGCGCGCCGGACCGACCGCGAGGTCACGGTCAGGCTCGAGATCAAGCTCCACGAGGAAGACGGCGAGATCGACTACCAGGTCTTCGCTCAATTGAAGGTGCCGGACACGAAGGCCTTGCAGTACATGACCTTCCACGGATTCTACCAGAAGGCGCTCGAACAGCAGCTAGGCATGCCGGTGTGGGCGCGGACTTATATCAGTGAGACGAACCTGGATCCGTTCGAGGGCTGCGAATACACTCTGGCCATCAGCCTGGGCGAACCCCCGAACTCCCAACAGACGGGCTTCGTCGCCCGTTGGATGACCTGGTCGCTGGTCGCCTTGGACTGGGTGGCGGAGTCGGCAGACCTGAACGATTCGCTGTGAGCGGAGCCGGCAACGGGGTCAGGCACCATCACGCTGCGCGTGCTGAAGCCATGCGGTAGTTGACCAGTTGATGAGTTGGCCTGTTGACCGGAGGGACAAAGGGCGGAGACAAGAGATGCCGGCGCTAGGGCAGTACGCGGTGCTGCCCCTACCCGAGGCGGGGAATGGGCTGGGCGCAAAAAAGGGCAGAGCGCGGTGGCGCCCTGCCCTTCGGCTCGGTGGTCGAGGGTTTAGTCGACGCGTAGCTTGGGGAAGTGCTTGCGGA